>JANJTY010000659.1 GCA_024710865.1 Lysobacteraceae bacterium
TTCCTGGAGGCGACGGCACAGGCGCAGCCGTGGCTTCGCGTGCACGCGGCGCAGGCCCTGTTCGAGGGCCGCTGAGCCGCGGCGCCGGCGCGACCCCAACCTTTCACACTGCCCGGCCCCGTCCGGGCTGCTCGGGTGGCCCGGCGTCGCCCTGCTGTCCGCGGTGCTGGTGGCCGGCCTGCTGGCGGCGCTCGCCTTCAGCCGCGGCCTCGATGCGCTGTCGCTGGGCGAGGACACGGCCGCCAGCCTGGGCGTCGAGACCGCCACGCGCATCGAGCTCGGCGGCCTGGTGCGCTCGAGCAACCTCGCCCTCACCCTGGGCACGCCGCGTGCGGCGACGCTGGAATCGCTCACCGGCGCGCTGCCGCCGCTGCTCGTCGACGGCTTCGAGTCGCCGGCGGAGTAAGGGCTCAGCCGCCGCGCGCGAGGGCCTCGATGCGCGCGCGCAGCGGCGCAAGGCCCTCGGCCCCGGCGCCAAGCAGCGCCTCGATCCAGTCCGCGAAGCGCTGTCCACGCGCGGCGGTGGCCGCGCCGCGGTCGCCGCCCCGGGTCGTGAGGTAAAGCTGGTCGAGGTCGCCGTTTCCCAGCGCGGCCCGCAGCGCGTCCAGATCCGCGGACGCGCGGCGCGCTTCGGCGTCGATCAGCGCCGCCAGCAGGGCGCCCCGCCCGAGCGCGTCGCCCCAGCGCAGCCAGTCGGACAGGTGCGACCGCAGGTCCTCCAGCCGGCCCGCGTGCAGGGCCGCGCTCAGCGCGCGCCAGTGCGGCAGGCGCAGCAGGGGAACCAGGGCCGACGGATCGCGCCGCGCCAGCTCGCGCAGGTCGGCCTCGCTCGCCGGCGTCATGTGCTCGGCGCTCTCGTCATAGTGCAGCCAGTACCAGCCATCCGCGCCGATGCCGAGCGTGCTGTGCGCGCGCGAACCGCCGACGTGCACGGTCTCGCCCGCGTGCAGCAGCGCGATCACGGTCTGCAGGTCGGATTCGTCGATGGCTGGCATCGCGGGTCCCCGGCGTTGGCGGCGTGCCGGAGCGCCCGCGGCTGCGGTGGCGCGATCGGCGCGGGTAGCATGGCGCACTCCAGCCGGAGCCCGCCATGCCCGTCCACGCCATCCGCTTCGACCTGCACCCGGTCGAGCCCGAGATCGACCACCCGCGGCCCGAGCGCCGCCTGCTCGGCAATCCCGAGCGCCGCACGTACAACCACTACACCAACCCCAGCGGCGAGGTCTTCGCCGGGATCTGGACCTGCGAGCCCGGCAGCTGGCGCATCGCCATGGGCGAGGCCGAGGACGAGCTCTTCTTCGTCACCCGGGGACGCTGCCGCCTCGTCGCCGACGACGGCCACGCGGTCGAGTGCGCCGTGGGGCAATCGCTGGTGATTCCCGCGGGCTTCTCCGGCGTGTTCGAGGTGATCGAGGCGCTGACCAAGCACTACATGATCGTGGAGCGGCGCGGAACCTGAGCAATCAGTCCGGCGCGGACGGCTGCGCGCGGACTGCGGCGTCCGCCCGGGCCATTGCGACGACCTGCAGCACGGCGTCGGCAACCAGCGCCGGCGCCTCCAGCTGCAGGAAGTGACCCGCGCCCTCGGCCACGCGGTGCTCGCCGCGCGTGGATGCCTGCGCCAGGCGCGCGTGCAGGGCGACGAAATCGCCCGCCTCGGGCGCGCGACGCCCGGCCGAGATCACGAGCAAGGGAAGCTCGCCCAAGGACCGGCGCTCCGCCGTCAGCGTGGCGTAATTGGCGCAGGTCTGGCCCAGTTCCGACCAGACGCTGCGCAAGGCGTCGCGCCGTGCGCGCAAGGCAGCGAAGGCCTCCCGCGCCTCGCTCGGCAGGGGAGAGGCATCGAGCGGAAACAGCACCGGCAACAGCAGGCGCGGCAGACCCAGGGGCGCGGTCCGCACCAGCGCGCCGAAGGTCCAGCGCGAGAACGCGGGCAGTTCGCACTGCGGTCCGTCCTCGTGATTGGGATCGAGCAGGACGAGCCCGGCCACCGCCTGCGGATGGCGATAGGCGAACAGGCGCGTGTACAGCCCGCCATTCGAGTGCCCGACCAGTACGAAGGGCCCGGCTTCTCCGCTGGCCGCGACCAGCGCGGCGAACTCGCGCGCGATGCGGTCCGCATCGCGCGGCAGGCTGCCGGCCTCGCTCCAGCCCAGCCCGGCGCGATCGTAGGCGCACACCCGACTGTGCCCGGCCAACTGCGGCTGCAGCGCGGCCCAGTGGGTGATGCCATTGCCCAGGCCAGCCTCCAGCATGATCGTCGGCCCACCCTCGCCGCTGCAGTGAAGCTGCAGGCGATGGCCGCCGGCATCCACCCAGCGTCCGGGCGGCGGATGGCGGGCCAGGTCGGCGCGCTCGGCGAGCAGCTGGTAGACACCGCCGGAACCGCACAGCACGAGCAACACGGCAAGCAGCAGGAGCAAACGACGCGATCGAGGTGCGGGCATGGGCGGTCCGATCCAGTCTGGCGATGCGGGAGTCAGTCCGCTCAGGGATCGCAAGCAGGCAGCCGAACCTGACACGGGGGCGGCGCAGCTACGGCGCCGAAACCCCGGCATCGCCCGGCTGGATCAGGTCCCATTTGTTGCCGTAAAGATCGAGGAACACCACCACGCGCCCGTAGTCCTCATCGCGCGGCGTCTCGGTGAGGCGGGCGCCATGGGCGGTGAGCCGCGCCAAGTCGGCATCGAAGTCGCGCGTATGCAGGAACAGGAACACCCGGCCACCGCTCTGGTTGCCCACCGCCGCGCTCTGCTCGGGCGTCACCGCCCGCGCCAGCAGCAGGGCCGAGCCGCCGCCCGGCGGCGCCACCCGCACCCAGCGCTTGCCGCCGCCGCGATCGGTGTCTTCCAGCAGCTCGAAGCCCATGGCCTGGGAGTAGAAGGCGATGGCCTCGTCGTAGTCGTGCACCAGCAGGGCGATGGCGGCAAGGGTGTCGGGCATGGCGGATGGCTCCGGGTCGGGCCCTGCATCCTACCCGCGACGCGTGCGGCTCATTCGGGCGCGATCCGGTCGAAGGGCAGGGCCACCACCACCCAGGCCTCGTTCGCATCGCGGTACTCGCCCACCGCCTCGAAACCGATGCGCAGGTGCGCGCGCACCGACACGGCATTGCGGGTGGCGATCTCCGTGACGCAGAGCTCGTGCCCGGGCGGGGCGCTGCGGCAGGAATGGCGGTAGAGCCGGCCGATCAGCCCCTGGCCGCGCCAGGGCGCATCCACGCAGACCTGGCCACCGACGAAGTAGCGCCAGTCCGACAGGCGCCGGCCGCGGAACGCCAGGCGATCGAACTGCTCGAACATCGGGACCAGGCTGGGAATGGCATCGCGCAGCGCGGGCGGCATGGCCAGGCTGTAGCCCACCACCCGCGCGCCGTCCAGCGCGATGGCCTGGGGCAGCTCCGCCGCCATCGCGCGCAGCAGCGCCGGCGTGTGCCGGGCGTACACGAATCCCTCGCTGGCCTGCGCCTCCGGCGCCAGCGCGGTGTGGTGGAAGCGCCGCTGCAGGGCGAGGATCTGGTCGACGTGGTCGTCGCTGCTGGCGACCGAGAGTTCGATGGGCATGGTGGCGGAAGGGCGCGGATTGGCGCGGTCCAGTTTAGGCGGCTGCGGCGGGGCGAAGCACCGTAGGATGCGGTGGGCGCGGTGGACCGCGTCATCGGCGATGCGGCGGCTTCCACTCCATCGATGGCGTCTCAGGAAGCAGAGCTTTCACTGCCCTTCGGACAGCGACTTACGTTCTCTTGTTTCCCACGAGCCGAGCAGGAGCGAGGCCGAACGCCGAAGGCGGCCCGGAGGGGCGAGGGCAGGATGCCCGAGGTAAGAGAAAGTAAGCAAAGAGAAGGGCACCCCGGATTTCCCGTGCTCCGGCTTCGTTGATTGGCGCGGCAAGCAGCCGTCCCTGGATGGTCCGCCGGCCCGCACATCCGTGTGCGGGCGCTCGTCGCGGCGAAGCCGTGCTTCGCCTTTCTCCTCCTCGCCCCAGCGTTGCTCGGAAGCCGTCGGCCGGCGCGAACTCGGCCATCCATGGCCTCGGACATGCGCGCCTTTCCCCGATCGTCGGCTGCGTTGCTCGGCGCAACAGACGGGGCCCAAGAGCATGCATACCGCAGCGCATCGCGCTTGCGGCTTCTGCGGCCAGGATGGCCGCCACACGGGGCCCCTGTCTGGCGGCGAGCGCGTGGAGACAAGGCCCGCAGGGGCGCGCGCACGATGCGCGCGCTTTCGCCGTCAGCACACGGATGTGCTGTCGGCGAAACCCGGAACGCGCTCGCGTACCCGGAAGGCAGGATGCCTGGAGGGCGCCAGACCGGGGTGCCCTTTCTCTTGGTTACTTCTCTTTGGGCACGCAAAGAGAAGTAACTCGAGCCGGCTGAAAGCCGGATCGAAAGCTCTTGAGAATTGCTCGCTGACGCGAAAATCAGCAGCCCGTTCGCCGCCGACCGAACGCAGCGAAGGC
>JANJTY010000671.1 GCA_024710865.1 Lysobacteraceae bacterium
GCGCGCCCAGGTTCGACCTGCCTTTCCCCCCTGCCAGATGCACGAGCCCGCTTGCGCGGGCCTTTGTGAATTTGGCAGGGGAGCAGGCCTACGGCGGGCTGTCCTGCCCGCCGCCCCCTGCGGGGCCATCGGCGCTGCGCGCCGATGTTCGCCTCCGGCATCCTGCCTGCGGCGTCGAACCGGGCGCGCCTTGAGCGACTGGAACTGGCGTTGATCCGGGCGCGTTCCGGGCAGCCAGCCTTCGCCTGCGCGCCCGGGTCCGACGTGCCTTTCCCCCTGCCAGATACACAAAAGCCCGCTTGCGCGGGCTCTTGTGTATCTGGCAGGGGGACTAGGATTCGAACCTAGATTGACGGAGTCAGAGTCCGCTGTCCTACCATTAGACGATCCCCCTGTATCGGGATCGCGACGCTTAGCGCTTGGAGTACTGCGTCGCGCGGCGGGCCTTGTGCAGGCCGACCTTCTTGCGCTCGACCTCGCGTGCGTCGCGGGTCATGAACCCGGCGCGGCGAAGCTCGGACTTGAGGTTCTCATCGTACTCGACCAGGGCGCGCGCGACGCCGAGGCGGATGGCGCCGGCCTGGCCGGTGATGCCGCCGCCGTCGACCGTGACCTTGACGTCGAACTTGTCGACCGTCTTGGTCAGCTCAAGCGGCTGGCGCACGATCATGCGCGAGGTCTCGCGGCCGAAGAACTCGTCCAGCGGACGGTCGTTCACGGTGATGGTGCCCTTGCCCGGGCGCAGGAAGACCCGCGCGGTGGAGGACTTGCGGCGGCCGGTGCCGTAATTCTGCTGCAGAGCCATGACTTCGAACCTGGTGTAAGAGGAGTGGCGGCGGCTTAGATCTCGAGCGCCTGCGGCTGCTGCGCCGCGTGCGGGTGCTCGGTGCCGGCGTAGACCTTGAGCTTCTTGAACATGGCCCGACCCAGCGGATTCTTCGGCAGCATGCCCTTGACGCCGATCTCGATCGCGCGCTCGGGGTCCTTGACGAGCATCTGGCCCAGGGTCTCGGGCTTGAGGTTGCCGATGTAGCCGGTGAAGCGGTGGTACTTCTTGTCCGCGAGCTTCTTGCCGGTGACGGCGATCTTCTCGGCATTGACCACGACGATGTAATCGCCGGTGTCGACGTGCGGGGTGTAGACCGGCTTGTGCTTGCCGCGCAGGCGGCTGGCCAGCTCGGAGCACAGGCGGCCCAGCGTCTTGCCGCTGGCATCGACGATGTACCAGTCGCGCTGCACGGTTTCGGCCTTGGCGCTGAAAGTCTTCATGACGACTCCGGAACGGAGAAAGTGAAAGCGAAAGGAGCGGGATGATAACCCGCGTTTTCGGGCGTGGCAAGCCCGCTGGGCCCGCGTGCTAGCATGGCCGGCCATGTCCGCGGCCTCGAACCAGTCCGATCCGGCGCCCGCCATCCTGGCGCTGGCCGAGGCCTGCGTGCGCTGCGGCCTGTGTCTGCCGCACTGCCCGACCTACGCCCTGGACGGACGCGAAACCGAGTCCCCGCGCGGTCGTATCGCCCTGGCCCAGGCGCTGGCGGGCGGCAAGGATACGCCGAATGCGTCCCTGGATGAACACCTCGACCACTGCCTGGGCTGCGGACGTTGCGAGGCGGTCTGCCCGGCGCGGGTGCGCTATGGCGAGTTGCTGGCCGCGACGCGCACCCTGCAGCGGCGTCGCCGCAGTCCGGGACTTCGCCAGCGCTGGATCGAGGCGCTGGCGGCGCGGCCGCGCTGGCTGGACCGTGCGCTGGGGCTTTACCGCCTTCTGTATCCGCTGCTGCCAGGCCGGCTGAGGCCCGTGCCGAAGCCGCCGGCCGCCACCGCGACGCGGGCCGGCGGCAATGGCGCGGCGCCGGCCCTGTTCCTGGGCTGCGTGGCGCGGCGCTACGAGGGGCCGGCGCGGGCAGCGCTGTTGCGACTGCTGGCGGCGGCCGGGCACGACGCAGCGATTCCGGACGGCCAGACCTGCTGCGGCGCGCTGCATGCGCACGCGGGCGATGCGGCGACGGCCGATGCGCTCGCGGAGCGGAACCGGTCCGCCTTCGCCGGACGCGCCACCGTGCTGTGTCCAGCCAGCGGCTGCCTGGGCAGCCTGCGCCGCGCCCTGCCGGACTCCGCGGTGCTCGATCCGCTGCAGTGGCTCGCGCGGCAAGGCGACCGCCTGCGCTTCTGGCCGACGCCGTTGCGGATCGCGCTGCACTGGCCCTGCACCCAGGCGCCGGCGGCCCGCACTGCGCTGCGCACCCTGCTCGCGGCCGTGCCGGAACTGGAGGTGGTCGAGCTGGACGCCGGCCATGGCTGCTGCGGTGCCGCCGGCCTGCACATGCTGGAGTTCCCCGGACGCGCCGCGCGCCTGCGCCGGCCCCTGCTCGAACAACTCGACACGAGCGGCGCGGTCCTGCTGCTCAGCGCCAACATCGGCTGCCGCCTGCACCTGGCGTCCGCCCGGGTGCCGGTGCGGCATCCGCTTGAGTTCCTGGCCGAGCGTCTCGATATGGACGGGGGCGGGACGACCGCCGCGCTAT
>JANJTY010000677.1 GCA_024710865.1 Lysobacteraceae bacterium
GCCGTCGGCGGCGGTGACGCGATCCAGGCCCGCATCAAGCAGATCAAGGCGCAGATCGAGGAGACCTCCTCCGACTACGACCGCGAGAAGCTGCAGGAGCGCGTGGCCAAGCTGGCCGGCGGCGTGGCCGTGATCAAGGTGGGCGCTTCCACCGAGATCGAGATGAAGGAGAAGAAGGCGCGCGTCGAAGACGCCCTGCACGCCACCCGTGCGGCGGTCGAGGAAGGCGTGGTGCCGGGCGGCGGCGTCGCCCTGATCCGCGCCCTGACCGCGATCGGCCGGCTCAAGGGCGCGAACGAGTACCAGAACCACGGCATCCAGATCGCCCTGCGCGCGATGGAAGCCCCGCTGCGCGAGATCGTCACCAACGCCGGCGAAGAGCCCTCCGTCATCCTCAACAAGGTGAAGGAAGGCAAGGGCAACTACGGCTACAACGCCGCCAACGGCGCGGTCGGCCGCTTCACGGCAACGGTGGCTACGCCACCTGCGCCTTCGCTTCATCGCTGCGCGATTCGCTCGGTCGGCGACATGGTCGAGTTCGGCATCCTGGACCCGACCAAGGTCACCCGCACCGCGCTGCAGAACGCCAGCTCCATCGCTGGCCTCATGATCACCACCGAAGCCATGGTGGCCGAGCAGCCGAAGAAGGAAGCCCCGGCGCACGACCACGGCGGTGGCGGCGGCATGGGCGGCATGGGTGGGATGGACTTCTAAGTCGTCTCAACCCGCCGCACCCGCCTTCCTCCCTCCCTTCCACGGGGAGGGCTGGGGCGAGGATGGTGCGCCACGCTTCAAGCGAAGGCCCCGCAGCAATGCGGGGCCTTCTCTTTTACCAACTCCGCAAGGGCGCAGCATGCGTTGCCGAACGCAAGCGTTGCCGCCACCATTGAGCCATGCCCAGCGCCTCCGAGTTGCCCACCGATTTCGATGTCGAAGCCCTGATTCGGCTGTGCGTCCGCTTGATCGTCGAACGCCTCGATTTTGCCGACTATCGCGCGCGCGTCGCGCGGGACGGGGCAAGTCTGTGGGACGGGGCGCCGCACGACGGCGGCTCCGGCGCCGTGCGCGCGATGGCGAACCTGATCGCACGCTCGGTGTGGAAGCACTGCCCGCATCCGGCGCATCGCTATGCCCCCGCGCCGTTGCCGACGCCGGAGCGCAACGCGCCCTGTCATTGCGGCTCGGGTCGCAAGTACAAGCAGTGCTGTATGACGCCCGAAGCCGGCGTGCCGCTGGATCAGTTCAACTTCCTGTCCCTGCTGATCGACGCATTGCCTCGCGCGCGCTGGGCGGAGCTGGCCGATAGCCGGATCCCGCTCGACATGGTCCTGGATGTCGCGGAGGGCTGGCTTGCGGAGCGGCGTGCAGAGGACGTGCACGATCTGCTGCGACCCTGGTTCGACGGCGATCGGCACTGGAAGCTTCGTTACGGGCTGCTGTTCGATGCGCTGCTCGACGCCTACGACGCGCTGGGCGACCACAACGGCAGGCTCGACCTGCTGGAACGCGCCGAGCGAAAGGGCGACGCCAGCATGCGGTCCGGTGCGCTGCAGCGGCGTGCCGCCATGGCCGCCGACCTGGGCGACTTCAGGCTGGCCTGGTCGCTTTTCCATCAGGCCCAGCGGGCCGATCCCGAGGCGCTGAGTCTTTGCAACCTCGAACTTGCGATGCTCGTTTCCGAGGGGCGCGAGGCCGAGGCGCGCGAGCGCGCGCGCTCATGGCTCATGCGCCTGCAGCCCCTGCGCGATCCGGCGCTGGAAAGTCTGATCGGATTCATACGCGAGGTGGCCGAGACCGGCGGTGCCGCCCTGAAGCGGGCGACGCCTGCGCAGGAACCGGCGCTGGACGCGCTGCTGGAGTGCTGGCGGCGGGCGCCGCCGCTGTCCTGCCGGTACCGTTTGAGGCCGACGCGCGAGAGCGCCGGCGGCCTGATCCCCGACGCCGGGCTGGCGTCCGAGCTGAAGCGCTGGCGCGAAGCCTTCGAGCCGATCGACTATTCGCCGCTGCGAGCGCACGGCGGCGATCGATGGGCCGATGCAGCATCCTGGGTGGCGGTTCTGCAGGAGCATCCGCAGCTCTGGAACAGCTTCGAGGTGCTCGACGCGCTGGCGCGCGTGCTGGGCGAGGCACCGGTTGCGTCCGCGTTCGAGCGGCTGGCGCTTCCCCTGCTCCAGCGCAGCGAGGCGCTGCTGCGCGAGGTCCTGCGCGTCAATGGCGCGCAGGACCTGTGCTTCGAATGGCACTGCCACGAGAACCGGCCAGCGCTGAACGCGCTCGCGACGCTGCTGCTGTATCGGCTCGACACGGAAGGATTCGTGCCCGATGTCATGGCCGGGCTGGAGTGGTGCGTGCTGGTGCTGAATCCGGACGACAACTTCGGATTGCGGCAGGAGCTGATGCGCGGCTATCTGCAGACCGGCAACCTCGAAGCCGCGCTGGCGCTGGGGAGCCTGTTCGCGGAGGACGTGGCCGCGATGCGTTATTCGCGAGCCCTCGCCTTGTTCGCTTCCGGCCTGGCCGACGATGCGCTTTCCGCGCTGGGCCAGGCCGCCGAGGAGTCGCCGAAGGTGCTCGAGTTCCTGCTCGCGAAGAATCCGCGCGAGCCGCGCGAACAAGGGCCTGGATACCTGATCGGCGGCGAGCGTGAAGCCTGGTTGTATAGGGAGAGTCATCTGGCGCTGTGGCAAGGTTTTGGCGGCATCGAGTGGGCGCGCTCGGCGTCGCGAGCCTTCGGACCGCGCCCCCCGGTCGGGTCGCCGGGTCCGGGTACGCGGGCGAGCTGAAGCTTCGCCGCGATCCAATCCC
>JANJTY010000680.1 GCA_024710865.1 Lysobacteraceae bacterium
GGCATCGTGCAGGTGATGATGATCATCGCGCCCTTCCTGCGCGACGCCGAGCGCCTGCACCTAAACACGCTCTCGCAGGCTTACCTGAAATGACGCGGCCCCGGCACGAATGCCGGGGCCGCTTGCTCTACCACGCTGGAATCGGAATCAGGCCTGCTTGCGCGTCCGTCCCGTGCGACGCACCGCGGGCCGCTTGGCCGCGGCACGCGTGCGTCCCTTCGGCGCCGGCTTGACGCCAAAACGCACGAGCACCGGAGCGAGACGGGTCTCGATCTCGCCGCGTGCGCTGGCCAGCGCGCCGCCGGCACGCTCGACCGCCGGCGCAACCACGCCGCTGATGCGGTCGCGGAAGGCATAGAGCCGGTCATTCAGCGCGACTGACGCCTCGCCCAGGCGGTATCCCAGCTGCGCGCCTTCCTGCCGGATGGCGGCGAACAGCCGGACCGACTGCTTGCGCGTCAGCGATACCGCGCCCAGCCCGGCCAACGCGAGCTGCCGCGGTCCGAACTCGATCTTCTGCGCCTTGGTGACGCGACGCGCCTTGATCTGCTTGGCCATGTGATTCTCCTCGGAATGGATGACCGTCCCTGGTCGATGGAGTGCCCCGTGATGCACGCCCGCAGGCTAGGGCGATCACGTCGAGCAATCACACTAACGACGCGCAGTGCAGCCGCCACCGTCGCGTCATGCCGCAGGGACTCCGCACACCGCCTCGGACGCGTCGGGTTCAGGGCATGTCGAGCTGCTCGGCCGAAAGCGGTTCGAGACCGTCGCCGCCACCGACACGCGGCCGTCCCTGCACGGTCCGACTGCCCGGCAGCGGCGTACCGTCCTGCAGGTTCGCCCACAGCGCGTCCATCCCGCGCCAGGCGTACGGCAGCAGCGGCAGGTAGCGCGAGCCCATGCCGGGCACTCCGAGCAGGCTGTCGAAGTGCTGCACGTTGGCGAGGCGCCAGTAGGCGTGACTGCGTCCGTTGCGCTCCAGCCAGGCCGAGTAGGCGGCAGTGGAGAACGCCTCCGGTACCAATCCATCGTCCAGGCCGTGCATGAGCAGCAGGGGCAGCTCTGCGCGCGGCAGGGCGGCGTGCGTCTCTCGGATCGCCGATTGCAGAGTGGTCGCAAGACGGTCGCGCGTATCACCCTCCAGCAACCCACGAAGGCAACGCAGCGCGCCGAGCTGCGGATCGACGCCGGCGGCCAGTGCCTGATGCAGTGCGACGCCCGCGCCCGGTGGAATACCGCTGCTGTCCGACCACCAGGCCGCACGTTCCGCCGCAGTGGCCGGGCGAGGCTGGCCGCTGCCGTCGCTCACGGCGTAATAGAAGCCGCAGGGCATGTCGTAGGCGCCCGTGCGGGCATACGCCGACGCATACCCCGCGCCGATCGTGCGCCAGAGGTCGAGCGCCGTGCTCGCCGCGGCGGCGTCGAGCGCCGCCTCGCTCCAGCCCGATGCGCGAAGCTTCTCGTAGGATTCGGCCGCCTGCGCTGGCACGCCTTCGGCCTGCAGCAGCCCGGCCTGATGCAGCGCGGTGCAGCGCAGGCGCGAGGCGTCGAGCAGGTCGTTGCCGCGCCGCGCCCAGGCATTGCCGTTGTAGCGGCTGTGCGCGAGCGCGCACGGCAGGTAGATGGCAGCCTCGGTCGCGTAATCGAACAGGGCGCGTCCACCCTCGCCCGGGTAGACGTTCGGCGCTGCAGCCAGCACCGCATCCAGCAGGCCGTCCTCGGCTTCCGCCGCACGCAGCACGGCGCCGCCGCCGTTGGACAGTCCGACTGCGATGATGCGTGTGTTTTCCGCGCTGAACGCCTTGCCGCGTCCCTTGCGCTGCGCATTGAGCACCTGCAGCGCGAACTGCGCGGCCTGGCGCACGTGCACGCCCCACTGCGCCTCCGGATTGCCGCGCGAATGGAGGTGCTTGATACCCACCACGGGGCGTCCGTCGACGATCCGATCGGCAAACTCGACCGCGTCGGCATCCTGGCTTGGACGTCCGTCGAGCCCCGCGCCGCTCGTGCCAAGGAAGTCGTACCAGCCGGTGCCCGCACCCTTGTCGGTGTAGGCCACGGCACAGCGGTGCGCGAAGGCCCAGGGTGCCGCCAGCGCGATGGCGCCGTACACGCCGCGCGAGCCCGACGCGGGCGCGACGACGATGCAGCGGCGACGCTGGTCGAAATCGTCCGGCAGCTGCAGCAGCACGCGATGGGTCTGGTCGAGCGAACCCGGAAGCCGGACGAAGGCCTGGAACTCGCGCCCTGGCACGGACTTGAGTCCGCCGGGCACGCGCTCGATGCCGCCGCCGGCGCCGAGGTCCGCGATGCCGCGCCAGTTGCTCCAGATAGCGCGGCGACGCAGTTCATCCGCGCCGGGGGACTCGGCCACGGCAAACGCGGGCGGGTTCGCGCTGCGCAAGCCCTCGAGGCCCAGCCCCGCCGTCAGCAGGTCGTCCTGGCCGCGGTGCACGGTTTCGCGTATCTCCGACGCGAGCCGAAGCTCAGCCAGGGCGTCCTTGGCCGGCTTCGCGGCGACGGCGCTCGCGCCGGTTGCGGCCATGCCGGCCGCGAGGAATAGGGAAATGGGTGTGCGCATGGGCAAAGGGTGGTCGCGGCGGGAAATGGGCAGGTATCGTACTTTGGTACCGTCGGCGGGTCAGCGGCGCGCTGCTATGGTTTGCGGCGCGCTACGCGCCACTGACCGGCCCGCGCCACGCAAGTTCCCCCCTTTCCGCGAGTCCTTCGCCATGAGCACCCGAACCCTTCTCATCACCGGCGCCGGCAGCGGCATCGGCGCCGGCATCGCCGACTGCCTGGCGGCAGAAGGCCACCACCTGATCTGCACCGACCTCGACCGGGAGGCGGCCGAGTCCGTCGCCGCCGCGATCCGCGCCCGCGGCGGCTCGGCCGAGGCGCATGCCCTCGACGTGGGCTCGGACGAGAGCGTCGCTGCCGTGCTGGCCGCCGTTTCGCGTCCCATCGAGGTCCTGGTGAACAACGCCGGCCTGCAGCACGTCGCGCGCCTGGAGGACTTTCCGATGGCGAAGTGGAACCTGCTCGTCCAGGTCATGCTGGTCGGCGTCGCGCGCCTGACTCAGGCCGTGTTGCCGGGCATGCGCGAGCGTGGCTTCGGCCGCATCGTCAACATCGGCTCGATCCACTCGCTGGTGGCGAGCAAGTACAAGAGCGCCTACGTGTCCGCCAAGCATGGCCTGCTCGGCTTCTCCAAGGTGATCGCGCTGGAGACGGCCGATGCCGACATCACCATCAACACCGTCTGCCCGACCTACGTGAAGACACCGCTGGTGGAGAAGCAGATCGCCGACCAGGCCGCCCAGCACGGCATTCCCGAGACCGAGGTGGTACGCGAGATCATGCTCAAGCCGATGCCCAAGGGCGTGTTCATCAGCTTCGAGGAACTGGCCGGGATCACCGCCTTCCTGATCGGCCCGGCGGCGCGCAACATCACCGGCCAGACCATCACCGTCGACGGCGGCTGGACGGTGCAATAGGACCTGCGCCGGTGACGCGCATCCTGGTCGTCGACGACCACCCGCTGTTCCGCCTCGCCCTGACCCGGGCGCTGGGCGAGCTGATGCCGGAGGCGCGCCTGCACGAGGCCGATTCGCTCGCCGCCGCGCGCGCGGCGCTGGCGGCCAATCCCGACACCGACCTGGTCCTGCTCGACCTGCACCTGCCGGGGAGTCACGGCCTGGCCGGCCTGGCCGCGCTGCGCGGCGAGTTTCCAGCCGTGGCAGTCGCGATGATCTCGGCGCACGAGGATCCGCGAACGATCCACCGCGCGCTTGAGTTCGGCGCCGCCGGCTACCTGCTCAAGAGCGCCGACCTGACCGAGCTCACCGGCGCACTGCGCACCGTGCTGGACGCACGCACCTATGTTCCTCCGGCCCTGCGCGGCGCCGTCCAGGCACAGCGCGGCGAGTACGGCGATCGCGAGCTGGCCGCCCGGCTCAACACCCTCACCCCGCAGCAGAGCCGCGTGCTGGGCATGGTCGCCGAAGGCCTGCTCAACAAGCAGATCGCCGACCAGCTCGGCATCTCCGAACGCACGGTCAAGGCCCACCTCAGCGCCCTGTTCGAGCGCCTCGGCGTGCGCAACCGCACCCAGGCCGGGGTGCTGCTGCGTTCGCTGGAACTGGCCGACCCTGCGCGCCGCGTCGAAGACGATCCGCGCGACTAGTCGGACGCGCTACTCGCCGCACAGTCGGCGCATGAGCGAACGCAAGGCCAGCGGCTTGAGCGGCTTGTGCAGAAGATGCGCGCCGGCGGCCTGCACCGCGTTGCGCACCGCCTCGCCCTGGTCGGCGGTGATCACGATGCAGGGGCGTTGCCGCCCGCCCGCGCGCAGGCGCTGCAGCAGGTCGAGGCCGACAGCCTCGTCGTCGAGGTGGTAATCGAGCAGCCAGAGCTGGGCATCATCGACCTGCAGCAGGCGCTCGGCCTCATCCGCCGTGGCCGCCCCCAGCACGCGGCAGCCCCAGCCTTCGAGCACGGCGCGCATGCCGCGCACCACCTCGGGCTCGTTGTCCACCACCAGCACGGTCAGCGCGCTGCCGGGCTCCACGGCTTCCGTCGGGGTCGGTGCGGCGTCCGCGGCAGCATGGTCCAGCGGCACGCAGATCGAGAACACCGTGCCGCGACCGGGCCAGGAACGCAGCCTGAGCGGATGCCCGAGCAGGCGCGCGATGCGCTCGGCAATGGACAGTCCAAGTCCGAGTCCCTGCCCGCCGCGCTGCAGGCGGCGGAACTCCTCGAAGATCAGGGCTTGGTCTTCGGCGCGGATGCCGGGACCGGTGTCCCAGACCTCGATCTCGATCGCGTCGCCGCGCCGCCGGCACCCCAGCAGCACGCGACCCTCGCGCGTGTAGCGCACCGCATTGGCGAGGAAGTTCTGCAGCACGCGGCGCAGCAGCTGCGGGTCGCTGCGCACCCAGGCCGAGCAGGCCACCGCATCGAGACGCAGGCCCCTTTGCCTCGCCAGTACGCCGAACTCGGCGGCCAGGTGCGCCAGCCAGTCGCGCAGGGCGAAAGGCTCGACCTGCGGCAGCATGCCGCCGGCATCGAGGCGCGAGATGTCGGTCAGGCCATCGAGCAGTCCTTCCGCCGATTCGATCGCACCGCGGATGTTGTCCACCGCTTCGCGGTACTCGGAGTGGCGCAGGCGCTGGGCCAGCGCGTGCACGAACAGCTGGGCCGCGTGCAGCGGCTGGGTCAGGTCGTGTCCGACCGCGGCGAGGAAGCGGCTCTTGGCGCGGTTGGCGCGCTCGGCCTCGGCCTTGGCCGCGGCCAGCTCGGCGGTGCGCGACTCGACCCGCTGCTCCAGCGTTTCCGCCACCGACTTGAGTTCGGCCTCGGCGCGGCGGAAGGCGGTGACGTCGGTGAAGGTCGCGACGAAGCCGCCACCGGGCATGGGGTTGCCGCGGATCTCGACGATGCTGCCGTCGGCCAGGCGCCGCTCGGACAGGTGCGGCGTGCCGGCGCGCATGTGCGCCAGCCGGCGCGCGATGGCGGCCTCGGCGTCGACGCCGCCGAGGAAACCGCGCGCGATCGCGTGGCGCGCCAGGTCGGCCACCGGCCGCCCCACCTGCAGCAGTTCGGGCGGGAAGCCGAACAGCTCGGCATAGCGCGCATTCCAGGCCACCAGGCGCAGTTCGCGGTCGACCACGCTGATGCCCTGGCTCATGTTCTCCAACGCCGCCTCCAGCACGCGCTGGTTGAAGCGCAGGGCCTGGGCCGCCTCGTCCACCAGTTCGGCCACGCTGTCCAGGTCGCTGCCGGTGTCGCGCCGCGCCGCATCCAGCAGCAGCCGGGTCGAGGCCGCACCGAGCACGGCCGACAGTTCGCGCTCCACCGCCGCCTCGCTGGCCGCATCGACCGCAGCGGCTTCGCGCGCCGGGCCGAGCAGCTGCTGCAGGCGTTCGGCCGCGATGAAGCGCCCCGCCAGCGCACGCAGGCGCTCGCGCTCGAGTGCCCCACCCTGCCCCGCGGGACGCGTGCCCCAGCGCAGCGCCAGCCAGGCGGTGAGGCCGAAACCCAGGCCCAGGCTCAGCACCAGGGCCCGCGCCAGCCGACTCCAGCCCTCTAGACCGAACGCGGCATCCGGCGCCAGCCAGCGCCAGCCGAACGGACCCTCGCGCAGCCAGGCCGGACCCTGCCCACCCGCATCCAGCAACAGCGGCACGAGCAGCAGCCAGCACCAGGCCAGCACCGCCGCGAGAAGTCCGGCCAGCACCGCGCGCGGCGGGGTCTGCGGACGCCAGATGGCAAAGCCCAGGGCCGGTGCCAGCACGGCCAGCGCCGAGAACGACACCGCGCCGATGTCGGCCAGCGCGTCGCTGCCGGCGATCGCGCGGCTGTAGGCCCAGGCCGCAAGCACGATGGCGAGAATGCCGAGGCGGCGCTG
>JANJTY010000704.1 GCA_024710865.1 Lysobacteraceae bacterium
AGTGCGAACGGCACCGGTTCGCCGTCGACCAGCAGGATGCGCTTGTCGCCGGCGCTGATCTCGGGACTGTAGCGCTGGGCGAGGGTCTGCTCGCTGCCGCCGCGGGTCAGCGTCTCGATGATCACCTTGAGGGTGTCGTCGGCGGCGCGGGCGCGGAAGATCGAGCGCCCGCCCATGCCGTCGAGCGGTTTGAGCACGCAGTCGACGTGCTCCCGAACGAAGTCGCGCAAGCTGGTCGGATCCCGCGCCACCAGGCTGGGCGGGCAGCACTGCGGGAACTCCAGCGCGAACAGCTTCTCGTTCATGTCGCGCAGGCCTTGCGGGTCGTTCACGACCAGAACGCCTTCGCGCTGGGCCTGGCCCAGTACGAGCGTGTCGTACAGGTATTGGGCGTCGAACGGCGGGTCCTTGCGCTCCAGGATCACGTCCAGACCGGCGAGTGGACGCCACTGCGGCGGACCCAGTTCGTGCCAGCGGTTGGCGTCGTCGGTCACGAGCAGCGGTCGGGCGCGGCCCCAGGCCTTGCCCGAGCGCAGGGCCAGATCGGACTGGGTCAGGTAATGCAGCTTCCAGCCGCGCCGCTGCGCCTCGAGCAGGAGGGCCAGGGTGGTGTCCTTGGCCGGCTTGATCGAGCCGATGGGATCCATCACCACGGCGAGTTCGACGGGCATCGGATCGGGCCTCGGGATAACGGTCAGGGTGGAGGCGGCTCGAGTGGGGCGCCTGCGGCTGGCGCTGGCGCGGCCGGCGGCGTGCGGGGACTCGGGCGCCTGTGCGCGATGGGCTTATACTAGCAGTGAGAGCGAGTTGGCAAGCAGCGCGCGCTTTGCTTGACAGGGCCGATAAACGTTGGGATATAGGGAGGAACGGTCGACGATCAGTGCTCCATGAAGGAGCGATCCCAGGCCGTGAACATCCCCGGGGGAAGCGAATGGAAGAGCTCGACAAGACCGTCGACCTGACCGGACTCAAGGTCATGGTCATCGACGATTCGAAGACGATCAGGCGCACGGCCGAGACCCTCCTGAAGAAGGAGGGGTGCGATGTCGTGACGGCCACCGACGGCTTCGAAGCCCTCGCCAAGATCGCCGATCACCAGCCGCAGATCATCTTCGTCGACATCATGATGCCGCGCCTCGACGGCTATCAGACCTGCGCGCTGATCAAGAACAACCAGATGTTCCGCGGCACGCCGGTGATCATGCTGTCATCGAAGGACGGGCTGTTCGACAAGGCCAAGGGCCGGATCGTCGGGTCGGAGCAGTACCTGACCAAGCCGTTTTCGCGGGAGGAACTGCTGTCGGCCATTCGCCGGCACGTGGATCGCGCCTGAGATCGCGGTTGCCAAAGGGGAGGCACCATGGCTCGCATACTGATCATCGACGACTCACCCACCGACACCCGGGTCTTCACCACGGTGCTGGAAAAGCACGGCCACGTGGTGAGCGCGGCCGGCAGCGCCGAAGAGGGCATCGAGGCGGTCAAGCGCGACCGCCCCGACCTCGTCCTGATGGACGTCATCCTGCCCGGCATGAACGGTTTCCAGGCGACGCGCGCGCTGGCGCGCGATCCTGAGACGGCCGCCATCCCGGTCATCATCGTCAGCACCAAGAACATGGAAACCGACCGGGTCTGGGGTCTCCGTCAGGGCGCCAAGGACTACCTGGTCAAGCCGCCGAGCGAGCGCGAGCTGATCAACCGCATCGCCGCGCTGTTGCCGAAGGCGGGATAAGGAGCCGCACATGACAGCCACCGAGGCCCGACTGACGCCGTTCGACCTGCTGCTCGATTACGAGCGCAAGAGTCTCGCGCACGTCGCCGGTCTGCCCGAGCAGATCGAAGCGCCCGGCCTGTGGCGCGGCGTCGGTTTCCGAATCGGCCCGCACCGCTTCGCCGCCGGCTTCGACGAGATCGTCGAGATCATCACCCTGCCTGACGTGACGCCCGTGCCGGGAACCCAGCCCTGGCTGCTCGGGATCGCCAACGTGCGCGGCACCCTGCTGCCGGTGGTCGACCTCAAGCAGTTCCTCGAGGGCGAGCGCACGGTCCTGCACGAGACCATGCGCATGCTGGTCATCCGCCAGAGCGGCGGCAACGTCGCAGTGCTGATCGACGAACTCTACGGTCAGCGCAACTTCACCGACGCCAACCGCGCCGAGCCCGAGTCGTTGGCGACTGGGCGCTACGCGGCATTCGTCAAGCAGGCATACCAGTTGGGTGGGTACCTCTGGGGCGTGTTCAGCATGTCGACGCTGGCGCGCTCTCCCGAATTCAGACAGTCCGCTGCCTGAGGCTGGCAGCACACCATTTTTGCAAGGCGAGGTCGAGACATGAGCACTGCAGCGGGCGCCATCGGCGGAAAAGAACGCACATCTGGAATCAACCTATGGCTGATGGTCCTCGTGGTCGCGCTGGGTGTGTTCGGTGCGAACTTCTACTTCACGACGGTCTACGGCAACCAGGAAAGCCACGCGAAGAACCTCGTTGCTGACATCCAGGTGCTGTCCCAGCAGATCGCGAAGTTCGCCGCCGAAGCGACGGGCGGCAACATCGAGGCCTTCGGTGAGCTGGAGGCTACGAAGAACCGCATCCAGAGTCACGTCAACGCGCTCCGCAGCGGCGATGCGCAAAGCCCCGGCTACCAGACCACGCCCGGCATCCAGGAGCAGCTCGCCATCCTCACCCAGACCTGGGCGCCGATGGAGGAGTACGCGCAGCGCATCCTTGAGCGCAAGGACCTCGTGCTCAACCTCTCCGACGTCGCCGCCGAATTCTCGGGCAGCGTGCCTCAGCTGCAGTCGCGAATGGACGAGGTGGTGCGTTTCATGGCCGACACCGGCGCGCCCAGCTCGCAGATCTATACCGCCTCTCGCCAGATCTCGCTCGCCGACCGCATGCTGCGTCGAGTGACCGAAATCCTGCAGGGTGGCGTCGGAGCGGTTTCCGCTGCCGACAGCTTCGGTCGCGACGCCACGATGTTCGGCCAAGCCATCGAGGGCCTGCAGAACGGCAACCCCGACCTCGGCATCCGCCGCGTGGACAGCCCGCAGGCGCGCCAGACCTTGTCCGAAGTCGGCCAGATCTTCGAGGAGGCCGGCCAGTACGTGGACGAGATCCTGCTCGCCTCGACCGAACTGTTCGAGGTGAAGGAAGCCTCCGACCTCATCTTCCAGGACTCCGAGCGCCTGCTGGAAAGCGCGCGCAACCTGTCCGCCGCCTATGACCAGCTGCCCGGTCAGCGCCCCTTCCCCAGCATCCTGTTCGCCATCGGTTCGGCCGCCGCCGGTGTGATCGCGATCATGGGTCTGTTGCTCACGGTCTACCGCGACCAGAGCCGCCGGTTCCAGACCACCCAGGAGCTGAACCAGCGCAACCAGGAGGCCATTCTCAGGCTGCTGGACGAAATGGGATCGCTGGCAGAAGGCGACCTTACCGTCCGTGCGACCGTCACCGAGGACATTACCGGCGCGATCGCGGACTCGATCAACTTCGCGGTCGAGGCGCTGCGCTCCCTGGTGCAGACGATCAACGAGACCGCCGTGCAGGTGGCCGCCGCCGCGCAGGAGACGCAGGCCACCGCCATGCACCTCGCCGAGGCCGCCGAACACCAGGCGCAGCAGATCACCTCGGCTTCGGCCGCGATCAACGAGATCGCGGTATCGATCGACGAGGTGTCGAAGAACTCCGCGGAAAGCGCCGACGTGGCGCAGCGCTCGGTGCAGATCGCCGCCAAGGGTGCCGAAGTGGTGCGCCAGACCATCCAGGGCATGGACTCGATCCGCGACCAGATCCAGGAAACCTCCAAGCGAATCAAGCGCCTGGGCGAGTCCTCGCAGGAAATCGGCTCGATCGTCGAACTGATCAACGACATCTCGGAACAGACCAACATTCTCGCCCTGAACGCCGCCATCCAGGCGGCCTCGGCGGGTGAAGCGGGCCGCGGCTTCGCGGTCGTGGCCGACGAAGTGCAGCGACTCGCGGAACGCGCCTCGAACGCTACCAAGCGCATCGAGACCCTGGTGCAGACGATTCAGTCCGACACCAACGAAGCGGTGAGTTCGATGGAACAGACCACCGCCGAGGTGGTCGCCGGTGCCCGCCTGGCCGAGGACGCCGGTCTGGCCCTGGGCGAGATCGAAAAGGTGTCGAACGACCTCGCCGACCTGATTCAGAACATCTCCGAGGCGGCCCGCCAGCAGTCGGCTGCGGCGACCAACATTTCGGCCACCATGAACGTGATTCAGGAGATCACCACCCAGACCTCGATGGGCGCCAGCCAGACGGCGGAGTCGATCGGAAACCTGGCCCAGCTCGCCGCCGACCTGCGTCGTTCGGTCGCCGACTTCAAGCTGCCCGGCTGATAGCGGCAACGACGGGATCAACGCTCACTCGCCATGAAAGCGGTGCACACGCCGGAGATGGAATCGAGCTCGGCCGTCCACATGGACGATGCCGAGTTCGAACGCTGGGTGCGCCTGCTGGAATCGCGCACCGGCGTCACCGTGCCGCCAGAGCGCAAACCGTTCCTGGTGACGGGACTGCGTCGGCGCATGCGCGAGATCGGCCACAGCGCGTTCGGCACCTACTACGAGGAGCTGCTGGACGGCGCGCGCGGCGCGGTCGAGTGGGCCGCGCTGGTCGATCACCTCACGGTGCACGAGACGCATTTCTTCCGTCACCTGCCCTCGCTTGAGCTGATCCGCGACGAGTGGCTGCCGCATTGGCTGGCCTCGACGCCGGCGGACCAGTCGCTGCATGCGCTCTCGGTCGGATGCTCCACTGGCGAGGAGGCCTACAGCATCGCCATGGTGCTGGACGCGGCGCTCTCGCAGCTGGTGCCGCCGCGGCACTTCGGCATCACCGCAGCCGACGTCAGTCAATCGGCGCTGGCCGTGGCCAAGCGCGCGGTCTATCCGGGTGACCGCCTGGCCGAGATCCCGCGTCCTTACCAGGCCGAGGCGATCGAGCCGGAGCCGGGCGGGCAGTTCCGTGTCTCGGCCCGCATCCGCAAGCGCGTCGGCTTCGCGTGCGTGAACCTGCTGCACGCGGCGCGCGCGCCGCTGCGCAAGCTTGATCTGATCTACTGCCAGAACGTGCTGATCTACTTCGCCCGCGATCGCCGCGGGGAATTGCTCGACGGCCTGGCCCGGCTGCTGCGACCGGATGGCCTGATGGTGCTGGGGCCCGGCGAGGTTACGGGATGGTCGCACCCCCAGCTGCTCCGATACGGCGGGCGCCAGACCCTGGCGTTCCTTCGCAAACCGCAAGAGACCCAGGCATGAGGCTGCAAGACGATCTCGACTTCACCACCCTGACCTGGGTCAAGGGGGAGCTCGACGAAACCCTCAAGCAGGCGCGGCATGCGCTGGAGGCTTACGTCGACGACCCGACCGATGTCAGCCAGATGCGCTTCTGCGCGACCTACCTGCACCAGGTGCAGGGCACCCTGCGCATGGTCGAGCTGTATGGCGCGGCCATGGTCACGGAGGAAATGGAGCGCCTCGCCACGGCCCTGCTCGAGCAGGAAGTGGCGCAGCGCGACGAGGCCTACACCGTGCTGATGCGCGGCATCGTGCAGCTGCCCGATTACCTCGAGCGCCTGCAGAGCGGCCACAAGGACATTCCCATCGTCCTGCTGCCCCTGCTCAACGACCTGCGCGCCGCGCGCGGCGAGAAGGGCCTGGCCGAGAGCGTGCTGTTCACCCCCGACCTGTCGCGACCGCTGCCGGCCAGCGCGCAGGGCCCCGCTCGTCCCCTGCCCGAGGCCGAGCTCAAGCGCGGCGCCGAACTGCTGCGCACCCAGTTCCAGGTCTCGCTGCTGCGCTGGTTCCGCGGCGACGACGTCGACGGCAACCTCACCCGCATCGCGCAGGTTTGCGACAGGCTCGTCGCCATCACGCATCAAGAAGAGGCCCGCCGCCTGTTCTGGGTCGCCGCGAGCGTGGTCGAGGCCCTGCGCGCCAAAGCCTTCGAACCCTCGCAGGAGCTGCGCCAGGCGATCGGCAAGGTCGAGCGCGAGATCAAGCGCCTCGCCGACGCTGGCGAGGGGGCCTTCCGCGTCGATCCACCGCGCGACCTGACCCGTACGCTCCTGTACTTCGTCGCCCATCTTCCGTCCGAGCACGGCCGCATGCGCGAGCTGCGCCAGGTTTTCCGGCTCGACGCCCTGTTGCCGAGCGAAGAGGAAATCGCGCACGCACGCGGCAGCATGACCGGACACAACCGGGCCCTGCTCGACACCGTGGCGTCCGCGATCAAGGAAGACCTGATGCGGGTCAAGGATGCCCTCGACCTGTACCTGCGGAGCGGCGACAGCAAGCCAGAGCAGCTGGCCGGACAGGCCGAGGTGCTCGACCGCGTGTCGGACACCCTTGGCATGATCGGCCTCGGGGTGGCGCGCCGGGTCGTGCAGGAACAACGCAATGCCGTCTTCGAGGTCGCCGGCGGCCAGCGTGCGGCGGATGAAGGCACCTTGCTCGATATCGCCGGTGCCCTGCTGTACGTTGAGGCGACGCTGGACGACCAGGTCCAGCAGCTGGGCGGCGTGCCTGCGTCCGCCGGTGAGTCCGGCGCGCGCCCGTTGCCACAGGCCGAGTCGCAGAAGGTCCTGGAAGCCGTCATCCGCGAGGCGCATGGCAACTTCCAGCAGGCCAAGCAGTGTTTCGTCGCCTTCGTCGAGAGCAACTGGGACCACGCCCAGTTGCAGGACGTGCCGCGCCTGCTGGATGAAGTGGCCGGCGCCCTGCGCATCCTCGAACTCGACGAACCGCCGCGCTACCTGCTCGCGGTCCGCCGCTTCACCGAACGCGAACTGCTCGACCGCAAGCGGGTGCCGAACGGCCAGCAGATGGACACCCTGGCCGACGTGCTGGCCAGCCTCGAGTATTACCTCGAAGCCCTGCGCGACCACCGCGCCGGGCGCGACCGCATCGTCGACGTCGCCCGCCAGCGGCTCGAGGTGCTCGGTTACTGGCCGATCCCCGACGAGAGCCCGGCGCTGGTCGGCGGCGCCGAGATGCCGACCGCGGCGAGCATCGCCGAGCGCGCGGCACCGACGGAGCCGGCCGAGGCCGCGGTGGCCGAACCGGCCGCGCCCACGCCGGAACCTGTCGCCGCGCCC
>JANJTY010000054.1 GCA_024710865.1 Lysobacteraceae bacterium
CTGTCCAGCGAGCACAGCATCGACCGCCTGCTCGAGAACATCCTGCTCGCCGCGCGCGCCATCACCCATGCCGACGGCGGCACCCTCTACCGCGTTCGCGAGGATGGGCGGGCACTGCGCTTCGAGATCGTGCGCACGGCCTCGCTCGGCATCGCCTACGGCGGCAGCAGCGGCGCCGCGATCCCGTCGAGTTTCGTCGACCTGCCGCTCTATCTCGCGGACGGCACGCCGAACAATTCGATGATCGCCGCCTACTCTGCGATCCATGCCGAGACCGTCAACATCGCCGATGCCTATACCGCCGAGGGCTTCGATTTCTCGGGCACGCGGCAGTTCGACCGGATGACCGGCTACCGCTCGCAGTCCTTCCTCAGCGTGCCGATGAGGAACCACGAGCATGAAGTGATCGGCGTGCTGCAGCTGATCAACGCCATCGATCCGGCAAGCGGCGCCGTGCGCGTGTTCTCCGACGCCGACCAGCGGCTGGCCGAATCGCTCGCCTCGCAGGCCGCCATCGCGCTCACCAACCGTCAGTTGATCAGCCAGCTCGAGGCACTGTTCGAATCGTTCATCACCCTGATCAACCTCGCCATCGACGAGAAGTCGCCCTACACCGGCGGTCATTGCCAGCGCGTCCCAGCGCTGACGATGATGCTCGCCGAGGCGGTCGACGCCACCGCCGAGGGGCCGCTGGCAGCCTTTCGGATGAGCGACAAGGACCGCTACGAGCTGAAGATCGCCGGCCTCCTGCACGACTGCGGCAAGGTGACCACCCCGGTGCACGTGGTCGACAAGGCGACCAAGCTGCAGACCCTGTTCGACCGCATCCACCTGATCGACACCCGTTTCGAGGTGCTGCGCCGCGATGCCGAGTTGGCCATGTTGCGCGCCGTTCTCGCCGGCGAGGAGCGGGCGACGGCCGAGCAGCGCCTGCAGGCGCAGTGGCGGAGCATGGACGAGGACCGCGATTTCCTGCGCCGCGCCAACATCGGCGGTGAGGCCATGCCACCGGAGGCGCAGGAGCGCGTGCGGCGGATCGCCCGGCAATACCGCTGGGTCAATCCGGAAGGGCACGAGACCGATTTCCTGAGTGCCGACGAGGTGGAAAACCTGACCATCCGCGCCGGCACGCTGACACAGGCCGAGCGCGAGACGATCAATTACCACATCGTCGCCACCATCAAGATGCTCGAGGCGCTGCCCTGGCCCAAGCACCTGCGGCGCGTGCCCGAGTACGCGGGCGGCCACCACGAGCGCATGGACGGCAAGGGCTACCCGAAAGGCCTGCGCCGCGAGGAAATGTCGGTGCAGGCGCGGATCATGGGCATCGCCGACATCTTCGAGGCGCTCACCGCACGGGACCGGCCCTACAAGCCGGGAATGAAACTCTCGCAGGCGCTCGACATCCTGCGCGGCTTCCGCGACAACGGCCACATCGACCCCGATCTGTTCGATGTCTTCGTGCAGCAGAAGGTCTATCTCAAATATGCCCGGCAGTACCTCGATCCGGCGCAGATCGACCTGCCCGGAGCCGCGGAACCTGCCTGAGCGCGTGCCGGCGGCTGCCGGCGTTTGTGTCTTTCCGCGTTTCCGGGCATAGTTCCGGGTTGCGATCTTCAGGCCGCGCTGCTGCTGTCCGGTTCGTTCTCCGCACCCTGCGGAAATTCCCCTTCATCACCCTGCCGTCTTGTCCGTCGCCCCGTTGCGGGGCCGAGTCCCTTTCCGTACTTCCGGCGTCCACTCCGGCACGGACCGGCGTCCCTCGCCCCGGACAGGCCGGTGCAACCGGTTTCCCCTTTTCAATTCCTCCAGGAGACGTGGCCATGGCCAAGGAAGAACTCATCGAAATGAACGGCGTGGTCGCCGAGGTGCTGCCCGATTCCCGCTTTCTCGTGACGCTCGACAACGGCCACGATCTGGTGGCCTACACCGCTGGCAAGATGCGCAAGCACCACATCCGCATCCTCGCCGGCGACAAGGTGTCGCTCGAACTGTCCCCCTACGACCTGAGCAAGGGACGCATCACCTTCCGCCACATCGAGGGCCGCACGCCGCCATCGATGCCACGCCGCCCCCGCTAGACGGCGATACGCTTCAGCGCTTTTCGGCGGCCTTGTCCGCCGGTTTTTCAGCCGGTTTCTCGGCAGCCTTTTCGCCCGACGCATCGCCCGTCCGGGTGCCGGTCGTTGCGCCGTTGGTCTCGCCTTCGACCGTGCTGGCCTTCTTTTTCTTCTTGCCGGGAATTTCCGGCGGCGGGGGGGGGGGCAGCTGCGGCGCGATCGTTTCGAGCTTGTTCTCGCGCATGTAGGCGTCCATGTCGCGCCAGCCCTCGTAGATCGGCGCCTTCGGCAGCCAGGAATAGATCGAGTAGCAATCCTCGATGGCACGCCCGGATTGCCGGCAGGCGCCGCCGACGGCCTTGCCCTCGGCGTCGGTGCGGGCGGCCTTGGCGGCCGGATCCTCGAGCCCCAGGCGCTGCTGCACCATGTCGCAGCCGCTCAGGAGGAGGACGAGCAGGGCGCCTCCGATCAGGCTCAGGCGCGGGGATTTCATCGTCGGGTCGGAGACGGCGGACACGGGTATCCCTGGGAAATTGATCTTGGACGTCGCATTTTAACCGCATTGGCGGTTTTCCCGGCACGCGGCGGACGGCCCGTCCGTCCGGTCCGGTCCGCTTGGCCCGGTGCGGATACCCGCGTCTCTTGCGGCGGTCTATAATCGGCCGCCTGTCGCCGACTTTCAGGACCCG
>JANJTY010000064.1 GCA_024710865.1 Lysobacteraceae bacterium
TGGCGCCTGCTCGCCGGCTTCGAGCCAGGCGGCGACCGCTGCGCGTCGGCTCGCCTGGCCTGCGGCGGCGAGGGTACCGCGGCCGGTGGCTTCGGCGCGGCCTCGCCGCTCGGGCTGCGTGGCCTGCACGGCAATGTGCGCGAGTGGCTGTCCGACTGCGGCCCCGGCTGCCGCACCCGCCTTGCCGCGGGCGCCGGCTGGCGCGATGCGCCGGAGCGGGCCAATGCGCTGGGCAGCGAGGCGTTCGACACGGACCTGGGCTTCGACGACATCGGATTCCGCCTGCTGCGCGACGTCGCCGCGGACGAGATCGAGATCCGCTGAGCATGCCGCGCGGCTTCGATGTCGAGTCCGCCGCGCACCATCTGCGCCGCCGCGACCGCGCCCTCGGCGCCTGGATGCGCCGCATCGGTCCGATCCAGGCCGACCCGCGCTGGCGCAAGCCGTTCGACACGGTCGATGCCCTCGCGCGGGCGATCCTCTACCAACAGCTCTCGGGCAAGGCCGCCGCCACCATCGTCGGGCGGGTCGAGACTGCCATCGACAGCCCGCGGCTGCGGGCCGAGGCCATCGATCGCGTCGACGATGCCGCCCTGCGCGCCTGCGGGGTCTCGGGCAACAAGCTGCTGGCCCTGCGCGACCTTTCGCGGCGTGCCCTGGCGGGCGGGATCCCGGACTCGCGCCGCCTCTCGCGCCTGCCGGACGAAGCGATCATCGAGCGCCTGACCGAAGTCCGCGGCATCGGCCGCTGGACGGTCGAGATGCTGCTGATCTTCCGCCTCGGCCGTCCCGACGTGCTGGCGGTGGACGACCTGGGCCTGCGCAATGGTGCGCAGCGCGTGGATGAAGCGGACCTCCCGCCCACGCCGAAGCAGCTCGCGGCCCGTGGCGAGGCCTGGGGACCGTACCGCTCGCTCGCCAGCCTGTACCTGTGGCGCATTGCGGATGCCCCCGCCTGAGCCTGACCGCCCGACGAGCACCGGACCCATGGATCGACTGGAGCTGAAGATCCCTCCGCTGCTGCTGCTTGCCCTGGCTGCGCTGGCGATGTGGCTCACCGCGCGCTACCTGCCGGCACTTGCGCTGGACCTGCCCTTCGCCGGCGCAGTGGCGATCGCGCTGCTGCTCGCCGGTGTTGCGGTCGCCGCGTTGGGCGTGATCGAGTTCCGCCGCGCCCGCACCACGGTCAATCCGATGCACCCCGAGCGCTCGACCCGGGTGGTCGACAGCGGCATTTACCGCTTCAGTCGCAATCCGATGTACCTCGGCTTCGTGCTCGCGCTGCTGGCCCTGGCGGCCTGGCTGTCAAACCCCACCGCGCTGCTCTGGCTGCCCAGCTTCGTGGCCGCGATCACGCGCCTGCAGATCGCACCCGAGGAGCGCATCCTGCACGAGCATTTCGGCGCCGCGTACGAGGATTATTGCCGGCGCGTGCGGCGCTGGTTCTGAGCGGGTGCCGACGCAGGCTGCCGTGCGGACCGGCGCCTGGCTCGGCACCGGTTGGGTACGCCCCGCTGATCGCTGAACACGGCGCCCGATCCATGCCATCCGTCACGTGTGCCAGGCCCGGGCTGCTGCGAGACTCGCCGCCAGCCTGGCGCCGTGCGCGCCGCGGAGATGCGCGATGAACAGCCTCCTGACCCTCCTGCTATGGCTTGTCCTGTTCGTGCTGTGCTGGCCCCTGGCCCTGCTTGCACTCGTGCTATGGCCTGTGGTCTGGCTGATCTCGCTACCGTTGCGCCTGATCGGCATCACCCTCGAGGCCGTGTTCGCCCTGCTCAAGGCGGTGCTGTTCCTGCCTGCGCGCCTGCTCGGCTGGCGACCGGCTCCGGCCGGGGCCTGAGCCAGGCTGCGGAAACGAAACCGCCCGGCGAACCGGGCGGTGTTGTTCGTGGCAGGCGTCTTTGCGCCTGCTCTGTTGGCGCGTCAGGTGATGCGGTCAATCGTCCTCGTCTTCGGGTTCGGCCGGCAGCTCCACGCTCAGGGCCACCACGCCCTCGGCGTTGACGATCTCCACCCGCTGGCCGCGCGGGTCGAAGTCGAGCAGGTCCTCGCCGTCCTCGTTCGGGCTGCGGAACACGGTATCGCCCATGGTCTGTCCGCCCTGGCCGTTCGGGCCGCCGCCCACGCGCACCACCTCGACCGTGCCCTCGACCACGCCGCCGACGCGGATGTCGTAGACGCCCTGCGGAATGCGGCGGAGCTCGATGTCGAAGCTCGCATAGGCCGGACGCAGGAACAGTCTGGCCAGGCCGTGGCCGTTGCCGAATCCGGGCTGCGGAACGAACTGTTTGACGATGGTGACTGCCTCGAAGTCGGGCGGAACTTCGTCGCCCAAGCCGCCGGTGCAGGTGGTGGCGCCGATCTGGGTCAGGCGGCGGAGGTCGTAGTGGCTCGCCTCGCCGCTGTCGAGCATGACGAAATCGGCCCGGGCGCGGTTGCAGGTGTCGAAGGTGAAGGTCATCTCGGCCCAGTCCTCCATCTCGGAGGCTTCCACCTGGAGCGGCGGTCGCGCGCCGCCGAAGGCGCGCATCATGGTCATCGTCACCACGTTGCGCTGGGTGGTGCCGACGCCGATGGCCCAGGCCGGGTTGCCCTCGTCGTCGTAGGTATTCCACTGCACCGCCACAAAGCGCTCGGGGCCGTTGCCGGCCTTGTCCAGGACCTCGATGGTGAAGCCTTGCTTGTCGTAGGTCGGGTCGTACCAGCTGCCGCTGTGCGCCGGCGTGATGCGTACGGCCTGCGCGGTCGAGGCGGCCGCGAGCAGGAGCAGGGGCAGGGAGAAACGCAGCAGGGAGCGCATGGGGCCTCCGGTGTGTCCGTTGGGGGTCACAATCTGACAAAAAGCGTCAGTCCAAAGCGTGAACCAGCCCACAGCTTGCGAAACAGGTGTGACTCGTCCCCCGTGGCGGCGCCGCCGGATTCAGCGTCCCCGGAAGCGCGGCTCGCGCCGCTCCATGAAGGCGCGCATGGCCTCGGCGAAGTCTTCCGACTGCAGCAGCAGGCCGTTCAGCGTGGCCGCTTCGGTGTTGCCGCGCGTCACGTCCGCGGCGAGGCGGGCGTTCATCACCTGGCGGATGCCGGCCACCACCAGGGGCGGATTGGCCGCGATGCGGCCGGCCAGGGCGCGGGCCTCCTGCAGCAGCGCGGCGGCGTCGGCCGCGAGGCGATTGACCAGCCCGATGCGCTGCGCCGTGGCCGCGTCGATCTCGCCGCCGGCCAGGGCCAGCTCGCGCGTCCAGCCCTCGCCGATCAGGTGCGGCAGGCGGGTGAGCCCGCCGAGGTCGGCGACGATGCCCACCTTGACCTCGCGCAGGGCGAAGCGCGCGCCGTTCGAGGCCAGGCGAATGTCGCAGGCCGCGATCAGCTCGATGCCGGCGCCGATGCACCAGCCGTCGACGGCGGCGACGACCGGCAGGCGACCCGCCGCCAGCGCGTCGAAACCGGCTACCATCCGGCGCGCCTGCTCGATGATGCCGGCGCGGCCCGCAGCGCCGCCCTCCAGCAGTGGGCCGAGCTCGGCGCCCATGCCGGGCAGGTCCAGGCCGTAGCTGAAGTGTTCGCCCTCGCCGCGCACGATCAGGCAGCGCAGCTCGGACTCCGCCTGCAGCTCAGCGACGGCCTCGGGCAGTTCGCGCCAGAAGTCCGGACCCATGGCGTTGCCGCGGCCGGGCCCGATCAACACCCGTTCGGCCACGTGGTCGGTCGTGCGCTCGATGCGCAGGGAGCGGTAGTCGGTCATGGTTCGCTCGCAGCAAGGGTGATCGCCGATTCTGCCGCAGGGGC
Source organism: Lysobacteraceae bacterium (assembly GCA_024710865.1). Lineage (GTDB taxonomy): Bacteria > Pseudomonadota > Gammaproteobacteria > Xanthomonadales > Xanthomonadaceae > JANJTY01. The sequence continues at coordinate 3,787 of JANJTY010000064.1, forward strand.
GACTGCGATGGACACCGCCGGCGGGCGCCGTTCAAGGGCGGTCGAAGATCGGCCGCGGGCGCGCGCCGCCGCATCCCGCTACCATCGAACCGCCGGCCGTCCGGCGAACGGGGAGCACGCGATGGAAACCGTTGGAGTGGCCCTTCGGGCCGTGGCCACGATCATCGACATGATCGTGCTGGGGGTGGTGGCCTGGGTGGTGGCACTGTTCACCGGCGGGACGACCGCCACCGGCTTCGAGCTGCAGGGCGCGCCGGCCCTCCTGATGTTCCTGCTCGCGCTGGGCTACTACGTGGTGATGGAGGCGCGCCTGGGCTGGACGCTCGGCAAGCGCGCGATCGGGCTCAAGGTGGTCAAGCTCGACGGCTCGGCGCTGGACTGGCAGGCATCGATCATCCGCAACCTGCTGCGCGTGGTGGACGGCCTGTTCTTCTACCTCGTCGGCGCGATCATGGTCTGGACCTCGAAGCAGCGCCAGCGCCTCGGCGACCGGGCCGCGGCCACGCTGGTGGTGCGCGGGCGCTGACGCGGTCGTCGTCCGCCGCTCGATCCCGCGGACCGTGGCCGACCGCCTGCGCGTCGCCAGCTACAACATCCTGGCCGATGCCTACCTGCGGCCGGAGTGGTATCGCCATGTCGAGCCACGCTGGCTCGATCCGGCCTGGCGCGCGCCGGCCCTGGTCGCGCGCATCGCACGGCTGGAGGCTGACCTCGTCGCGCTGCAGGAGGTCGAGCCCGAGGCGTCTGCCCGCATCGCTGCCGGCCTGCGCGAACGTGGTTTCGAAGCGCACTTCGCACAGAAGCGCGGCCGGCCCGACGGCTGCGCCCTGCTGTACCGGCGCGCTGCCGTGCGTGCGGCGGACTTCGAGGTGCTGTACTTCGAAGACGGCATCGACGCCGCGCCGGCCTCCGGCCATCTCGCCCTGATCGGCCGCTTCGATACGCCGCTCGGCGCGCTCAATCTGGTCTGCACCCACCTGCGCTGGGCGCCGGACGAGACGCCGGCCGCGCAGCACATCGGCTGGCGACAGGCGCGCGAGCTGGTCGAGCGCTGCCTCGGCCCGCGTCCGCAACGCTGGATCGTCTGCGGCGACCTCAACGGCATCGAGTCCAGTGCCCCCATCGCGGCCCTGCGCGCTGCCGGACTGCGCGACGCGTTCGCCGCCCTGCCGCAGCCGACCTGCAACCCGAACGCGCGCCGCAAGCGCATCGACTACCTGCTGCATACGCCGGATCTGCGCGCCTGGCCCGAGCCCTTGGCTGCGATCGAGGACGACACGCCGCTGCCCTCGCGCGAAGAGCCCTCGGATCACCTGCCGCTGCTGGCCGGGTTCGCACCGGCCTGAGCAGCGCCGGCACGCTTCAGCCGCGCCGCCAGCGGAAGAACCGCTCGGCCCAGCGCAGGGCGCCCTGCGGCGCGTGCGCGCGCTTCCAGACGCCAGCTGCGTACTTGTTGGCCTCGCTCATGGTCGGGTAGATGTGGATCGTGCCGAGCAGCTTGTTCAGGCCGATGCCGTGTTTCATGG
>JANJTY010000122.1 GCA_024710865.1 Lysobacteraceae bacterium
TCGCTGTGCTCACCGCATCGCACGAAACCCGCGCGTCGTAGGTCGGTTCAAGCGGCGCAAGCCGCGGAACCGACGCAGGCCCAGGCCAGGCGCATGCCCGGGGCGGGCGGGCTTGGCTCGGGCCTGGCATCGTCGCCTCCGCCGCTGCGCGGCTTGAGGCCTACGCCAGCACGTCTCATCTCCCTCCCTTGCGCCGTCGGCGAAGGGGAGGGTCGGGGTGGGGTGCTCCTGCAAGACCAGAGCGCGCCCCATCCAGCCTCCCCCCGACCGCTGCGCGGGCAAGCAAAGGAGCAACCGCGCGCCTACCGGGATGCGGGCGCTCTTTCGCAGGATGCGGTGAGCGAAGCGAACCGCATGAGGCGGTGCATCAACCCAACCCGCCCGCGCACGGCAGCCGCGTTACTTGAAGTTGTAGACCAGGTTCACCGTGGTCAGCGAATCGGTCTTCTTCGAGCCCGCCGGAGTCTCGCTGTTGTGGCGCAGCTGCAGGCCGGCCTTGAGCGCGAGCTTGCTGTTCATCGCCACCACCACGCCCAGGTCGTTCTGCGCGAAGGTGTTGTCCGAGCCGGTCTCGACCAGGAAGGTGTTGACCAGGTCGGTGTTGCCGGTGAGCTTGTGCTTGAGGTCGAGCAGGCCGCGCGCGATCGCGCCGGTCTCGGTCTCGCCGCTGGCGGCGAGCTTGGCGCGGCGGAAGCCGGGACCGACCTCCATCGCGAGCTGGGTGCGTTCGCTCTGGACCAGCTGGTAGCCGAAGCCCACGCCGAGGGTCTGCTGCCATTCGTAGGCCGAGAAATCGTCGTTCTCATAGCGCAGCGAACCGACCCAGGAGGCGCGTTCGCTGAACTTGTAGGCCGAGGACGCGCCGGCATCGAAGCGGTTGGCGGTCAGCTCCGAGCGCGTTTCCGGCACGCCGTCGCCATCGAAATCGCCGGTCACCTGGCCCTTGGCGCGCAGCGCGGCGAGGTAGAAGTGGTGCTTCCACTGCGCATCCTCGTTCTTGAAATCGAGCTTGCCGTTGAGGTTCTCGCTCTCGGCATTGCCGCGCGCCACGGCCAGGCCGAGTTCGCCGGTACCGGTCCAGCCTTCGGCCGCGGCGAGGGAGGGAAGCACGGCCAGCAGCGCAGCCGCGAGGGGAAGTCGCAGGTTCATGGGTTCTCCTTGGAATGGATGGACCGCGCCGCGGCCCGTAAAGCGGCCGGCAGTATAGGAAGGGCAAGGTGAACGGTCGCAGCGGCACCTGTCAGGCACCGGCATGCCTGACGCAGGGTGCGGTGAGCGTAGCGAGCCGCATCGCTTGGGGCTTCGAACAGACGGTGCGCTGCGCACCGCCCCCGGCGGTTCTACGCCTTCAACCTCACCGCTTCGGAAACAGCGTCTCCGAGCGCTGGAACAGCACCCAGCTGGTGGCGATGTACTTGTCGCCGCCGACCGGGGTGTTGCCGCGGTGGGTGTGGGTGAAGCTGGTCGGGGCGATCAGCAGGCTGCCGGTCTTCGGGGCGATCTTGCGCTGCTGGTAGAAGAACTCGGTCTCGCCCGCTTCGAAGCCGTCGTTGAGGTAGATGGTCCAGAGCAGGGTGCGGTGCAGGGTCTCGCACTGCGCGTCCTTGGGGTAATGCTCGCAGTGCCAGTAGGGGTAGCCGCCCTTGCCGGCGGTGTAGCGCTGGAGGTTGATGAAGCCGGGGCGGAAGGTGGCGGTGAGCAGGCGCTGCATCGCCGCGTCGTCCATCTGGTCGAAGTCCTCCGGCTGGATGCGGCGCTGCTCGCCGGTCTTCGGGTCCTGGATCGCCAGCATCATCGGCGCGAGCAGGGCGTAGCGGTACTCCCGCACGTAGCGGATCAGGCCGCCGAGCACGGCCTGGTTGATCGCGTTCTCGACGTCCTGCCAGCCCTGCCGGCCGGAGATCATCAGGTCGCTGGAGTCCTTCATGTCCGGGAAGTAGCCCGAGCCGATGTGACCCGGGCCGTACTCACGGCCCTGCTCGAAGCGCGCGATGAAGGCGGCGCACTGTTCGCGGCTGAGCGCGTTGTCGAAGACCTCGATGAAGTCGGGGTTCACGCGATCGCCTCGCGGTGGTAGCCGGTGACGCGCTCGACCTCGTTCTTCGAGCCGAGGAATACCGGCACGCGCTGGTGCAGGCCGCGCGGCTGCACCTCCAGCAGGCGGCCGAGGCCGTCGGTGGCGGCGCCGCCGGCCTGCTCGACGATGAAGGCCATCGGGTTGGCCTCGTACAGCAGGCGCAGGCGGCCGCCCTTGTCGCGGCACTTGGCATCGACCGGGTACATGAAAATGCCGCCACGGGTCAGGATGCGGTGCACGTCGGCCACCATCGAGGCCACCCAACGCATGTTGAAGTCCTTCTTGCGGGGGCCGGTCTTTCCCGCCACCAGCTCGCCGACGTAGCGCTGCACCGGCGCCTCCCAGTGGCGCTGGTTGCTCATGTTTATGGCGAACTCGGCGGTGTCGGCGGGGATGCGCAGGTCGCTCTGGGTCAGCACGAAGCTGCCGATCTCGCGGTCGAGGGTGAACTGGTGCACGCCATCGCCCAGGGTCAGCACCAGCACGGTGCTGGGGCCATAGACCGTGTAGCCGGCCGCGACCTGCTGGGTGCCGGGCTGGAGGAAGTCGTCGGCGCCCGGATCGGTGACGCCGTCCGGGCACTTGAGCACGGAGAAGATGGTGCCGACCGAGACGTTGACGTCGATGTTCGAACTGCCGTCGAGCGGATCGAACACCAGCAGGTAGTTGCCCTTGGGGAAGCGGTGCGGGATCAGGTGCGGATCGTCCATCTCCTCCGAGGCGATGGCGGCCAGGTGCCCGCCCCACTCGTTGGCGTCGAGCAGGATCTCGTTGGAAAGCACGTCGAGCTTCTTCTGCGCCTCGCCCTGCACGTTGACCGCGCCGGCATTGCCCAGCACGTTGCCGAGCGCGCCCTTGCCGATCTGGATCGAGATCGCCTTGCAGGCGCGCGCCACGACCTCGATCAGCAGGCGCAGGTCGGGGGCGATCTGGCCCTTCTCGCGCTGTTCTTCGATCAGGAAGCGGGTGAGGGAAATCGGCTTCATGGCGGGCTCCGGGCGGGGCGCAAAGTGTAGCCCGGGCGCCCCGCTCGCGCCTTGCGCGGGTGTAGCCCGGCCATGCCGACCCCTGGGTCGGCGCATCCGGGAGGAATGCGCCGGCACCCGTGGGCGTCATCCAACGGCCGGACGCTGCCCCGATGCGCTGCGCTTGTCCGGGCCAGCAGAGGCGGACCCGTTGCCCAGGCTGGCCCGGCGTGACCACAGGGACTGGCCGCAAGGCCGGGCGCCGGGCATGCTGCGCCTCCCCCGAACACCGGAGCCGCCCGTGAACCGTTCCATCCGTGCATCAGCCCTTGCCGCCCTGGCGCTTGCCCTGGGCGCCTGCGGCCAGGCCCCCGAGCCCACCGCGCCGGCCCCGGCCGAGCCCGTCGCGCAGGCCGCCATCGCGCGTCCGGCCAAGACCTACCGCATCGAGGACTTCGTCGAGAGCACCAGCGTCAGCGGCGCCAGCTTCTCGCACGACGAATCGCGCATCCTGTTCTCCTCCAACCGCAGCGGCATCTGGAACGTCTACCAGATTCCGGCCAGCGGCGGCGACTGGACGCCGGTGACGAAAGGCACGACCGACAATAGCTATGCCGTCGCCTTCTTCCCCGCCGACGACCGCATCCTGATCACCCGCGACCAGGGCGGCAACGAGCTCGACCACCTGTACCTGATCGACGCCGACGGCAGCGAGCGCGACCTGACCCCGGGCGAGAAGCTCAAGGCCATGTTCGCCGGCTTCAGCCACGACGGCGGCCGTTTCTTCGTCATGACCAACGAGCGCGACGAGCGCTTCTTCGACGTCTACGCCTACGACAGCGCCAGCCTGGAGCGCGAGCTGATCTACCAGAACGACAGCGGCTTCCAGCCTGGCCCGGTCTCGGGCGACGGCCGCTACATCGGCCTGACCAAGGCCGACACCACGGTCAACAACGACATCTACGTGTTCGACCGCGACACCGGCGCCATGACCCACCTCAGCCCGCACGAAGGCAACGCCCAGTTCGCGGTCGAGGACTTCGCGCCGGACGGGTCGCACCTGCTCTACACCAGCAACGACGGCAGCGAGTTCTTCCGCCTGCGCCGCTACGACTTCGCCACCGCCGCGCACGGCGACGTGCAGCAGGCCGACTGGGACATCGCCTACGCCAGCTACTCGCACGACGGCACCTACCGCGCGGTCGGCATCAACGCCGACGGCAGCACGACGGTCGAGCTGTACGAGACCGCGACCGGCCAGCGCGTCGCCCTGCCCGAGCTGCCGGCCGGCGAGATCCGCGGCCTCTCCATCGCGCGCTCGGAGAAACGACTGGCCTTCTACCTCAACGGCGACCGCCAGCCGAGCAACCTCTACAGCCTGCAGCTGGGCGGCGAGCCGACCCAGCTGGTCAGCGCCCTGAACCCGGCGATCGACCCGGCCGACCTGGTCGACTCGTCCGTGGTGCGCTTCGCCAGCTTCGACGGCATGCAGATCCCCAACATCCTGTGGAAGCCGCACCAGGCCACGGCCGAGAACAAGGTGCCGGCGATCGTGCTGGTGCACGGCGGGCCGGGCGGTCAGACCACGCGCGCCTACAACTACGTGGCGCAGTACCTGGCCAACAACGGCTACGTGGTGCTCGGCATCAACAACCGCGGCAGCTCCGGCTACGGCAAGACCTTCTTCGCCGCCGACGACGGCAAGCACGGGCGCGAGCCGCTGTGGGACTGCATCGAGGCCAAGAAGTGGCTGCAGGCGCAGGACTACGTCGACCCCGAGCGCATCGGCATCATGGGCGGCAGCTACGGCGGCTACATGACCCTGGCCGCGCTCGCCTTCCATCCGGACGAGTTCGACGTCGGCGTCAACATCTTCGGCGTCTCCAACTGGCTGCGCACGCTGGAGAGCATCCCGCCGTGGTGGGAGAGCTTCCGCAACGCGCTCTACGCCGAGATCGGCAACCCCGAGACCGACCGCGAGTTCCTCACCGCGACCTCGCCGCTGTTCCACGCCGACAAGATCACCAAGCCGCTGATCGTGCTGCAGGGCGCCAACGACCCGCGCGTGATCCAGGCCGAGAGCGACGACATCGTCGAGGCGGTGCGCAAGAACGG
>JANJTY010000132.1 GCA_024710865.1 Lysobacteraceae bacterium
GCTGCGGTCCGCCCCGATCTAATATCGTTGATCGCGCCAGCAGAACCGGCGCGGCGCGCAAGGGGACATGGTCGTCCCGCCGATGCTCAGTCCGTGGTGGCGGCCGTCGATTCCCGCACCATCCGCGCCCACAGCGCATCCACCCGCTTCTCCACCGCCGCATCCAGCTGGATGGGCTTGCTCCACGTGCGTGTGGTCTCGCCCGGCCACTTGTTGGTGGCGTCCAGCCCCAGCTTCGAACCGAGGTTGGGCACCGGACTGGAGAAATCCAGATAATCGATCGGCGTCTTGTCGATGATGACGCTGTCGCGCGCCGGGTCCACGCGCGTGGACACCGCCCAGATCACCTGCGACCAGTCGCGCACGTCGATGTCGTCATCGGTGACGATCACGAACTTGGTGTACGTGAACTGCCGCAGGTACGACCACACGCCCATCATGATGCGGCGCGCATGGCCCGGGTACTGCTTGCGGATGCTGACCACCGCGATGCGGTAGGAGCAGGCCTCGGGCGGAAGGAAGAAGTCGACGATCTCGGGGAACACCGTGCGCAGGATCGGCACGAAGATCTCGTTCAGGGCCATCGCCAGCACCGAGGGTTCATCGGACGGACTGCGGCCCATGTAGCTTCCGTGGTAGATCGCGTCCCGCCGCATCCGCAGGCGCTCGACCGTGAGCACCGGGAACGTGCCCTGCGCGTTGTAGTAGCCGGTGTGGTCGCCGAAGGGGCCTTCGAGCGCGGTGTCGCCGGGATGGATATGGCCTTCGAGCAGGACCTCGGCGCCGGCGGGCGCGTCGAGGCCGGTGTGCGCGCTGTGCCAGAGGCGCGAGCGCTCGCCGCGCAGCAGGCCGGCGAACTCGTGTTCGGACAGGTCGTCCGGCACCGGTGCGACCGCCGCCAGCACGGTGGCGGGATCGGCGCCGATCGCGACCAGCACCGGGAAGGGCCTGCCCGGATGCGCGGCCTGCCAGTCGGCGTGGTCGAGCGCGCCGCCGCGGTGCGGCAGCCAGCGCATGATCACGCGGTTTCGGCCGATCAGCTGCTGGCGGTAGATCGCCACGTTCTGGCGGCGCTGGCGGGTTCCGCGCGTGATCACCAGGCCGAAGGTGATCAGCCGGCCGGCGTCGCCCGGCCAGCAGCGCTGGATCGGCAGGGTGGAAAGATCGATGTCGGGGCCTTCCAGCACGGTCTCGTTGAACGCGGCCTCGCGCACGCGTCGCGGCGCCACGTGCGCGAGCTGGGCCAGCTCTGGCCAGTGGCTCAGGGCCTCGCGCAGGCCCTGCGGCCAGCGCGGGGCCTTGAGCGTGGCCAGCAGTTCGCCCAGCTCGCGCAGCGAGGCCAGCGGGCGGCCGGCCAGGGCCAGTTCGATGCGGCTGCGGTGGCCGAACAGGTTGCCGAGCAGGGCATGCCGTGAGCCTTTGGCCCGCGTCATCAGCAGGGCCGGGCCGCCCTGCATCAGCACGTGCCGGCACAGGGCGGTGCTTTCCAGATCCGGATCGACCTCGGTCTCGATGCGCGCCAGCTGGCCGCGACGCTCCAGCACGCCGAGGAAGCTGCGCAGGTCGTGCATCGGCCTCATGCGGCGCGCCGGTGATCAGGCGCGGCATCGCAGCGCCAGTGCGCGCCCAGGCTCTGCGGGCGGGCGAGGGCGGCCTGCAGCAGGTTCATGGCAAGCCGGCCTTGCCAGCTCTGCGCCAGCGCCGGGTCGGCGGCGATCCCATCCAGGCCCGCGCGCAGGCCTGTGCCGCTGCGCTCCGGGCCGAAGCCGCGCCAGAGCAGCTGGCGCAGCGGCTGCGGATCGCTCAGGTCCGCGCCGCGCCCGATCACGCGCAGCCGGCCGGCGGGCGCGTCGGCGCACTCGCCCTGCGCCAGGCAGCGGCCGAGGCGGCGCCCGAACACCACCGCTTCGAGCAGGGCGTTGCTGGCCAGGCGGTTGGCGCCATGTACGCCGCTGCAGGCGACTTCGCCTGCGGCATACAGACCGGGCAGGGAACAGCGGCCGAACAGGTCGGTGCGCAGTCCGCCCATGTGGTAGTGCGCGGCGGCCTGCACCGGGATTGGTTCGAGGCGCGGATCGATGCCCTGCGCCTGGCAGAGGGCGAAGACGGTGGGAAAGCGGCGCGGCAGTTCATCGCCGAGCCGGCGCGCATCGAGCCAGACCGGCGCCCCGCCCAGCGTGGCGCGCCACACCGCGCGCGCCACCACGTCGCGCGGGGCGAGGTCGCCGCGCGGATCGATGCCCTGCATCAGCGGCCGGCCCTGCGCATCGAGCAGGCGTGCGCCGGCGCCGCGCAGGGCCTCGGTGATCAGGGGCAGACGGCCGTCCGGGCCGGTGTGGGCGAGGGCGGTGGGATGGAACTGCAGGAACTCCAGATCGCGCGCGGCAGCTCCCGCCGCGAGGCCCAGGGCCAGGCCGCCGCCGTCCGCGCCGCGCGGGCTGGTGTGGCGGGCGAGCAGCGCGCCGATGCCGCCGGTGGCCAGCACCACGGCGCCGGCCTCGATGCGCTGAGTGCGGCCCCGCGCATCGCGCGCCTCGACGCCCGCGATGCGCCCGCCGCGTCGCAGCAGGGCGCCCACCTCGGGTCCCGACAGGCGCTGCACGTGACCGGCCTGGCGCGCCGCCGCAGCCAGGGCGCGCGCGATGGCGCGGCCGGTGGCGTCGCCATCGGCGTGCAGCACGCGCGCGCAGCGGTGCCCGCCCTCGCGCGCGAAGCGCAGGTGGCCGGTCGCGTCGCGGTCGAAGTCCACGCCGTGCGAGGCCAGCCAGGCCACGGCCGACGGCGCCTGGAAGGCGAGCAGGCGCAGGGCGGCGAGCTCGTTGCAGCCGGCGCCGGCGATGAGGCTGTCCTCGATATGCGCGTTCCCGCTGTCGCCCGGCGCCAGTGCGGCGGCGATGCCGCCCTGGGCCAGGGGCGTGGCACCATCGCTCTCACTGCGGCAGATAAGCAGCACCGGCCGCGGCGCGGCCGACAGGGCCACGACCAGGCCGGCGATGCCGGCACCCACGACGATGACCGGCGCGCTCACACCCGCTCTCCGCGCCCGATCTCCAGCATGCGGTCCAGTGCCCGCCGCGCCCGCAGCGCGATGGCTTCCGGCACGGTGACTTCATGGCGCAGCGCGCGCAGGCAGGCGTCGATCGCCGGCAGGCTGATCTGCTTCATGTGCGGGCAGAGGTTGCAGGGCATGACGAACTCGACCTGCGGGAAGTCGGCGCGCAGGTTGTCGGCCATGGCGCACTCAGTGACCAGGGCGACGCGGCCGGGCCGGTTGCGCGCGATCCAGGCGCCCATGGCCTGGGTCGAGCCGACGAAATCGGCCTCGGCCAGCACCTCGGGCGGGCATTCGGGATGCGCCACCACGGCCGCATCGAAGCGTTCCCGCGCGTGCCGCGCCTGCTGCGCGGTGAAGCCTTCGTGCACCTCGCAGGCGCCCGGCCAGAGGATCAGCTCGACCTCGGTTTGCGATTGCACGTAGGCGCCGAGGAAGCGGTCGGGTACGAAGATCACGCGCTCGCTGCGCATGGCCTCGACCACCTGCACCGCATTGGCCGAGGTGCAGCAGGCATCGGATTCGGCCTTCACCGCGGCACTGGTGTTGACGTAGCTCACCACCGGTACGCCGGGATGCTGGCGGCGCAGTTCGCGCACGTCGGCGGCGGTGATCGAGGCCGCGAGCGAGCAGCCGGCCTCCAGGCTGGGGATCAGCACGGTTCGCTCGGGCGCCAGCAGCTTGGCCGACTCGGCCATGAAGTGCACGCCGCAGAGCACGATCAGCGGGTGCTCGGCCTCGCGCGCGGCCTGGGCCAGGGCGAGCGAGTCGCCGGTGACGTCGGCCACGCCGTGGAAGATCTCCGGCGCCTGGTAGTTGTGCGCCAGCACCAGGGCGCCGCGCGCGCGCTTCAGGCGCTGGATGCGCTCGATCCAGGGCAGGTGCAGGGGCCATTCGAGGCAGGGCAGCAGGGCGGACAGGCGTTCTTCCAGCGACTCGGCGGGTTCGCGGACGCGGGGCGAGATCATGCGCGGGCGCAGGGATGGGGAGGGTGCGCGCAGGATCGGCGCCGAGCGGGCGCAGCGGCCATGACCTGGATCAACCGCGTCGATACCTGCGGCCGGTACCTCCGGCTTGGGCTATGCTTGCGGGGTCCGTCGCGCAACGGCGACGGCACTCCGAAGCCTGCCGGCCTGCCGCCCCTTTCGGGGCATGGCCTGCGGGCCGCGATCCCACCATGATCGCCGGGTCGACGGCGGAAACGCCGCGGCCTCCCGCGCTTGGAAAGGAGCCCGCATGCAGACCCTCATCGACCCCTTCGGTCGACGCTTTCCCTACCTGCGGCTGTCGCTGACGGAGGCATGCAACTTTTCCTGCAGCTACTGCCTGCCGGACGGCTACCAGGCCGACGGGCGGCCGCGCTTCCTCGAACTCGACGAGATCCGCCGCCTGCTGCGCGCCTTCGCCGCGCTGGGCATGCACAAGCTGCGCCTGACCGGCGGCGAGCCCTCGCTGCGCAAGGACCTGCCCGAGATCATCGCCGCCGCGGCCGCGACGCCGGGCGTTCGCAAGATCGCGCTGACCACCAATGGCACGCGCCTGCCGCAGCGCCTGCCGGTGTGGCGGGAGGCCGGCCTCACGCATCTGAACGTCAGCGTCGACAGCCTCGAGCGCGAGCGCTTCGCCGCCATCACCGGGCACGACCGCCTGCCCGAGATCCTTGAAGGCGTGGAGCAGGCCCTGGACATGGGCTTCGGCGCGGTCAAGCTCAACGCCGTGCTGCTGCGCGGGCTGAACGACGATGGCCTGCCGGCCTGGCTGGAGTACCTGCGCGAGCGGCCGGTGAGCCTGCGCTGGATCGAGCTGATGCGCACCGGCGACAACGCCGACTACTTCGCCCGCCACCACCTGCGTGCCGAGCACATCGAGACGCCGCTGCGCGAAGCCGGCTGGCGTCAGCTCGACCGCGCCCCCGATGCCGGCCCGGCGCGCGAGTGGGCGCACCCCGACTACGCCGGCCGCATCGGCATCATTGCGCCCTACGCGAAGGATTTCTGTGCCGGCTGCAACCGCCTGCGCGTGACCGCGCGCGGCGACCTGCGCCTGTGCCTGTTCGGCGAGTTCGGCAGTCCGCTGCGCCCGCTGCTGCAGCAGGACGCGCAGTTCGACGAGCTGCTCGCGCGCATCCAGACCCAGCTC
>JANJTY010000195.1 GCA_024710865.1 Lysobacteraceae bacterium
AGGCGCTTGGTCTTGTAGGCCCAGTAGCCGATCGCGGCCAGCAGCAGGGCCAGCAAGGCGGCCAGCAAGGTGGTGTTCTGGGCGGCGGTGCGGGCGACCTGCTGCTCCAGCTTGAGCACGTCATTGCGCTGGTTCAGCAGCTCGATGGTCTGGTCCTTCTGCTGGATCTCGTGGCGCACGGTCTGGTACGCGATCTCGCGCGCCTTGACGCTGTCGAGGTAGGCGCGGTCGGCCTCGCTGTAGCGCTTGTAATGCGAGAACGCGGCCGCGACATCGCCTTCGGCCTCCGAGATCTCATACAGGATGCGGTGCGCCGCCACCACCGGCCGCGAATAGGCGATGCCCGGCGACTGCGAGGCGGCACGCGTGGCGTGATGGCGCGCGCGCTCGGTCTCGCCGCGGGCGAGGTAGAGCTCGGCGGCGAGCTGGTGCGCCTCGGCCAGGAGGCGGGGGAAGGCGGTGGCCTGCATGGCAGGAAGGTGCTGGAGCACTAGCGCGATGCCCGTGTCGGCGTGGCCATCGGTCACACGCTGGCGCGCAATCAGCACGCGTAGGAGTCCGGCCAGTGCGGGCTCCTGCGACGCATCGCAGTGAAGGGCAGCCGCTTCGATCTCGCTTGCCTCGGCGGGCCATCGACCCAGCTGCTGCAGCGCCTCGGCTCGATACAGGGCGGCGAAGCAGCGGGTTCTCTCCACCTGCGTCTGCGCCAACACGCGCTCGGCGTGTTCGAGCCCCAGTTCGAACTGCCCGACCTGGTTGAACAGGACTGCGGCCACGGCCGAAGCCGTCAATCTGAGCTCGGCATCCGGCACGCTGGCCTGCATCGCCAGCAGTTCGTCGAGGTAGCGCAGGCCCTGGAGCAACTCGGCCGAGGAGGCATAGGCATTGACCGCAAGACCTCCGGCCCGAAACCGAAGCGACGCATCCTCGCCCTGCTCAAACAGACGTATTGCCGTGGGGATGGCGGTGGCGAAATCGCCACGAAAGGCAGCCGAATACGCGTTCAGATAGTCCAGCATCTCGCGCTGATGTCGGTCCGCCTCGCCAACGCGATCGTTCAGGCCTTCGAGCAGCAGGACGAATCGTTCCGGGTCGGAACTGCGGATCGCATCCGCGATCCGCAGCTCCTCGCCGAAGTCAGCCGCCGCCAGCGCCGCTCCGGCGCAGGCGAGTACGAGCGCCGCGAGCAGAGCGCAGCCAGCACTGCGGATGCACATGCGGACTGGACCAATGCACCTCGATCCGCTTAGCGCGCCTCGCGCTCGTCGTCCGGTTCCTGGTCGGGTTCGTCACCCCGGCGATCGTCATCGGGAACGTCGTCATCGGGCGCAAAGATCGCACAGACCATGGTGTGCCGCCCGCCCAAGGCTTCGCCAAGCGCCGCCGGGTCGCGCGCCATCAGTGCGCGATGAATCGGTTCGTCGGACTCCAGGCTAGCCACCATCGCCGCGTACTGATCCGGCGAGAGTCGGCTCAGCGCGGCGCTCTGCCCCATCGCCTCAAGAAACTGCAGGACATTCGACATCTTCGTCTCCCCTGGTTGGTTCGGTGGATGATGCGCCGGACGCGTGCGCCCGGTCGAGTTCGGCGAGGCGCGCGCGCATCGCCGGATCGGGTTGAGCGTCCAGCGCTGGTGGAATCACCAGGGTGGACTGCAGTGTGAGCTGCGTCTGCGGCAGACGCGACAGCGCGACGCGGTCAACGCGCGGCGTCGCGATCGGCAGCGTCGCGGCTTCGTACACGATGACCTCGTGCTGCGGCGGGTAGTCCTCCAGCAGCCGCTCGACCAGCAGCTCGCGGTAGGCGCGGCCGGTTTCGAAGCGGGCGCAGCTCCGGTCGCCGACGATGCCGATCTGCCACAGCACCAGGGTGGCGGTCGGGTCGAAGCGGCGGCGGTAGAGCAGGAACTGGCTGGCTTCGTAGTGCTGGCAGCCGAAGCGGCCGGGGTCGATGCCGAGGTCGGCGTAGAGGCAGCCCTCGGCCGAGATGCCGGGCTCCATGCAGGCCTCGAAGCCCTCGGCGCGGGCCTGCGCGATGGCGTCGTGCGGCACCCGCGCGAACACGCCGGGATGGCCGTAGAAGACGCCGCAGACGCTGCGCCCGGCGCGCACTTCGGCGAGCATCGCCGCGACCATCTCGCGGTAGGTCTGGTGGCGCGACTTGCCTTGCGCGTAATAGGGCTGGAGGCTGCGCAGGTCCGGCCGCAGCGTCTGCAGCCACAGCTCGACCAGCGCATCCGACACCGCGGCGAACACGACCTCGGCCTGCTCGATATGGCTGCGCGCGCGCGGCGCCAGATGCGCCCCGAGCATCATGCCGATGCCCACGCAGGCCAGATGTCCCGTTCCCGGCATCGCGTCCTCGTCCCCTGACCGTGCTGCCGGCAACGATAGCCGATCGAGGGCGGCCGCGCGCGCAGGCTCCGGGTCCACCACCGTTGCCCCCGCGACGCACAGCTTGAAGGGAAAGAGCCGGACTGGGTCCGCCGCTCCACCGCTGAAGCGTCGCGTCGAGCGACAAGCCCTAGAT
>JANJTY010000220.1 GCA_024710865.1 Lysobacteraceae bacterium
AGGCATAGGCGAACACGCCCAGCGCGCCCGCCACCAGCACCGCGGGCATGATCGCGAGGCCATCCAGCCCATCGGTCAGGTTGACCGCATTGGAGAAGCCGACGATCCAGAAGTAGGCGATCGCCACGAACAGGAACGCGCCCATCGGGATCGCCACCTGCTTGAAGAAGGGCACGTGGAAGGCGGTCGCGGCCGGCGCATCGGCGGTGTAGAACAGCAGCAAGGCGGCACCCAGGCCGAACAGCGACTGCAGGGCGTACTTGGAGCGCGCGCGCAGGCCCTTGGGATCGCGCTTGACCAGCTTCTTCCAGTCGTCGATCCAGCCGATCGCGCCGAAGGCCAGGGTCACGCCCAGCACGATCCAGATATAGCGGTTGGACAGGTCGGCCCAGAGCAGGGTCGCCGCCGCCACCGCGAGCAGGATCAGCGCGCCGCCCATGGTCGGCGTACCGGCCTTGGAGAAGTGGCTCTGCGGTCCGTCGCTGCGGATCGGCTGTCCGCCCTTGAGCGAGGCCAGCCAGCGGATCATGCGCGGCCCGGCCAGCAGGGACACCGCGAGCGCGGTCAGCGCGCTCAGGATGGCGCGCACGGTGAGGTAGTCGAACAGCGCGAACAGCCGTCCGTAGCCCTTCAGCAGTTCGGCCAGTTCAAGCAGCATGGGGTGACTCCGGAGCGCCGCTGGCGCCGAGCAGGGCCTGCACCACGCGCTCCATCGCCGCGCCGCGCGAGCCCTTGACCAGCAGGCAGGCGTCGGGCGTCAGGGCGGTGGCGAGCGCTGCGAGCAGGCCGGGCAGGTCGTCGAAATGATGGGCGCCGGCGCCGAAGGCGCGCGCCGCATGGGCGGTCAGCCCGCCCAGGGTGAAGAGGTGCTGGATACCTGCCGCCCTGGCCTTCGCGCCGACCTCGGCGTGCAGGGCAGCCGCCTCGGGGCCAAGCTCGCGCATCTCGCCCAGCACCAGGATGCGCTCGCCCGGGCGCGCCGCGAGCGCTGCGATCGCCGCCGCGACGGAGCCCGGATTGGCGTTGTAGCTGTCGTCGATCAGGGTCGCGCCACCCGGCAGGCGGTGCGACTGCTGCCGTCCGGGCACGCCCGGTGCCTGCGCAATGCCGTCGGCGATGGCCGCCAGCGACGCGCCGGCGGCCAGGGCCAGACCCGCCGCGGCCAGCGCGTTCAGTACGTTGTGCCGGCCCGGCAGCGGCGACTGCACCGCGATGCGTCCGGCCGGGCAGGCCAGATCGAACGCGCAGCCCTCGGCGTGCGGACGGATGCGCTCGGCCACGATCTCGGCGCTGGCTTCCAGGCCGAAGCGCAGCAGGCGACGCCCGGACGCCATGCGTTCGAACAGCAGGGCGAACGCATCGTCGGCATTGTTCACCGCGGTACCGCCCGGCGGCAGGGCCTCGTAGATCGCGCCCTTGGTGCGCGCGATGCCGAGCAGCGAGCCCATCCGTTCCAGGTGCGCCGGACCGATGTTGTTGACCAGGGCGATCTGCGGCGGCGCGATGCCGCACAGGTAGGCGATGTCGCCCGGCTTGCCCGCACCCATCTCGTAGATGCCGAAGGCGGCATCCTCGGGCTGGTCGAGCAGGGCCAGCGGCAGGCCGATCTCGTTGTTGCGGTTGCCCGGATTGGCGTAGGTCGGCGCCAGGCGCGCGAGGATCGACTGCGTCAGGGTCTTGACGCTGGTCTTGCCGTTGCTGCCGGTCAGGGCGAGCACGCGCGTCGCACGCGTCGCGGCCAGTCCCGCCGCCAGTCGGCCGAGCGCGACCAGACTGTCGGCCACCACCAGCTGCGGCGCCGCCAGCGGCAGTTCGCGCTCGACCAGCAGGGCCACGGCACCGTGCGCCAGCGCCTGCGCGGCGAAGTCGTGGCCGTCGAAGCGCTCACCGCGCAGGGCCACGAACAGCCCGCCGGCGGCCGGTGCGCGGCTGTCGCTCAGCACGCGCTCCACGCGCAGGTCCTCGCCGACAAGGCGAGCCCCGCACCAGACCGCGCACTGCGAGAGCTGGACCGGCCTCATGCGCGGGCCTCCAGGGCCTGTTCGACCTGGGCCAGGTCGTCGAAGGGTCGGCGCTCGGCGCCGATCTCCTGGTAGGGCTCGTGGCCCTTGCCCGCGACCAGCACGGTGTCGCCGGCCTGCGCCAGCGCGATGGCCTCGGCGATGGCGCGGGCGCGGTCGCGCTGCACGCGCACCGCGGCGGGTCGCTCGAATCCGGCCAAGATGTCGGCCACGATGGCGTCGCCATCCTCGCCCCGCGGATTGTCGTCGGTGACCAGCACGCGATCGGCGCCGGCCTCGGCCGCGGCCGCCATCTGCGCGCGCTTGCCGCGGTCGCGCTCGCCGCCGCAGCCGAACACGCACATCAGCCGCCCCGGCGTGTGTGCGCGCAGGCTGGAGAGGGCCTGCACCAGCGCGTCCGGGGTGTGGGCGTAGTCGACCACGGCCAGCGGCCGACCGGCGTCGCCGCCGCGGCGGTTCATGCGCCCGGCCACCGGCTGCAGCGTCGGCAGCACGCCGGCCACGTCCGCGAAGGGCACGTCCAGCGCGCGCAGCACGCCGGCCACTGCAAGCAGGTTGTCGACGTTGAAGCGACCGAGCAGCGGACTTTCGATCCTTGCCGAGTGCCCGCCCTCGACCAGATCGAAGGCCAGGCCGTGCGGCGAGAAGGCCAGGCGCTCGGCGCGCAGGGTGGCCTCGGCCGCGCCGCCGGCGCTCATCCCGATGCAGCGCAGCGTCCGGGCGTGGCGCTCGAACAGTTCGCGCCCGAAGGCATCGTCGAGGTTGATCACCACCGCGCGCAGCGGCCGTTCGAACAGGCGCGCCTTGGCCTCGCCGTAGGCCTGCATGGTGCCGTGGTAGTCGAGGTGGTCGCGGGTCAGGTTGGTGAAGACGCCGATGTCGAAAACCACGCCATCGACGCGGCCCTGGTCGAGCGCGTGCGAGGACACTTCCATGGCCACGTGGCTGGCGCCGGCCTTGCGCAGTCCCGCCAGCAGGCGGTGCACCGCAATCACGTCGGGCGTGGTGCGCTCGCCCGGCTCGATCCGGCCGACCAGGCCCGCGCCCAGGGTGCCGATGCTGCCGGCGCGGCGACCGAGCCGGTCCAGCGCCTGCGCCACCAGCTGCACGGTCGAGGTCTTGCCATTGGTGCCAGTGACGCCGATCACGACCAGCGCCTGCGAGGGCGAGCCGTAGAAGCGGTCGGCGATGGCGCCGAGGTGGCGGCGCAGCTCGGGCACCGCGATGGCATCGGCGGGCGCCGCTTCACCATCCGGCAGCGGCGGCTCGAACAGGACCGCGCTGGCGCCGCGCGCACGGGCCTGCGCGGCAAAGGCGATACCGTGCCGCTGCGCGCCGCGCAGGGCCACGAACGCAGCGCCAGGTTCGATCGCGCGGCTGTCCAGATCCAGCCCCTGCACCGGCACCGGCGGCGCTTCGGCCAGGCCGTCGAGCAACTGATCGAGGCGCAGTACCGGGTTCACGGCTGCACCTCCTGCGCTTCCAGTCCACCCACGGGTTCGGCCTCGGGCGGCAGTCCACCGGTGCCCGGCAGCACCGGAACCACGTTCACGCTGCCCGCCAGCCATTGCTCGACCTGGTCGGGCGGAACATCGAGCAGACGCAGCCCGCCTTCCATGACCTTCTGGAACACCGGCGCCGCGACCTGGCCGCCGTAGTAGACGCCTCGCTGCGGATCATCGATCACGACCACCATGGCGAGGCGCGGCGCCGAGGCCGGAACCAGGCCTGCGAACACGCTGAGGTAGCGGCGCTGGTAGCCGCCTGCGGCGATCTTGCGCGAAGTGCCGGTCTTGCCGGCGATCCGATAGCCGGCGACGTTGGCGCGCGTGGCCGTGCCCTCCGGGCCGGCGACGGTTTCCAGCATCGCCATCACCTGGCGCGCGATGGCCGGGTCGATCACGGCGGTGCTCTGGCCGCCGGCGTCCTTGACGAAGGACAGCGGCAGCATCCGGCCCTCGTTGCCGATCGCGGCATACAGGCGCGCAATCTGCGTCGCGGTGGTGGACAGGCCGTAGCCGTAGGCGATGGTCGCCTTTTCCACCGGCCCCCACGCCCGCACCGCGGGCAGCACGCCGGCCGATTCACCCGGGAACCCGGTGCCGGTGGTCTGGCCCAGGCCGAAACGTGCGTACAGGTCGTGCAGGTGCTCGCGCGGCAGGTCGGCGGCGATCTTGGCCGCGGCCACGTTCGAGCTCTTGGTCAGCAGCCGGGTAAGGCTGACGTCGCCGTAGTTGTGGATGTCGCGGATCTGGAAGCGCGCCAGGTTCATGTAGCCCGGCGCGGTGGGGATCACCGTGTCCGGGGTGTAGCGACCGGTCTCCAGCGCCGCCGCCACGGTCAGGACCTTGATCACCGAGCCTGGTTCAAGCACGTCGGTCAGGGCGCGGTTGCGGCGCGACTCCGGATCGTGCACTTCGCGCACGTTCGGGTTGTACGAGGGCTGGTTGACCATCGCCAGCACTTCGCCGGTGGGGACGTCCAGCACCACCACCGAGCCGGCGCGCGCGCCGTGCTCGGCCAGCGCGGCCTTCAGTTCGCGGTACGCCAGGTACTGGATGCGGCGGTCGATCGAGAGCGCGAGGTCCTTGCCCGGTTCGGCCGCCTGGATCAGGTCGACGTTCTCCACGATGCGGCCGCGGCGATCGCGGATCACGCGCTTCATGCCGGGCTTGCCGGTGAGCCAGGCGTTGAAGGCCAGCTCCAGGCCTTCCTGGCCTTGATCGTCGATGTTGGTGTAGCCCAGCACGTGGGCCATGACCTCGCCCAGCGGGTAGTAGCGGCGGAACTCACGCTGGCTGGCCACGCCCGGGATGCCGAGGTCGATCACCGCCGCGGCCTCGTCGGGATTGATCTGGCGGCGCAGGTAAACGAACTCGCGCCCGACGCGATCCTCCAGGCGCTGGGTCAGGGCCGGCAACGGGGTACGCAGGGCCGCGGCCAGCTCGGGCAGGCGCTCGCGGTGCTGCAGCAGCTCCTGCGGATTGGCCCAGAGCGATTCGACGGGGGTCGAGACCGCCAGCGGCTCGCCGTTGCGGTCGGTGATCATGCCGCGCACGCTGGCGATCGGCAGGTCGCGCACGAAGCGCGCGTCGCCCTGTTCCTGGTAGAACTCGCTGCGCAGGAGCTGCAGGTCGACCGCGCGCACCACCAGCGCGGTGCCCATCAGGCCGAGCGCCACCGCGATCACGCTGAGGCGGGCACGGATGTTGGCGGGAGTCAGGCGCGGCTTCATGGGCGCACCACCCGGACCTGCTGCGGCGTCGGGAAGACCATGCCGAGGCGCTCGCGCGCAAGCTGCTCGACCCGGCTGGTCTCGGCCCAGGTGGCCTGCTCCAGCTGCAGGCGTCCGAACTCGATGTTGAGCTCGTCGCGCTCGGCCTCCAGGCGTGAAAGCTCCACGAACGCGAGGCGGTGGCGGTGCTTGGCCTGCACCACCGCGATGGCGCTGGCGATGGTCGCGACCAGCAGGAGCACGAACGCGAGCGCCTTCATGCCAGCTTCTCCGCCACCCGAAGCACCGCGCTGCGTGCGCGCGGATTGCGCGCCAGCTCCGCGGCCGAGGCGCGCTGCGCGCCGTCGACCTCGCGCAGGCTGGGCGTGAAGGCCTCTGCCTGGGGCAGGCGGCGGTTGCCCGCCGGCGGCTTTGCGCGCGCGGCGATGAAGCGCTTGACCAGCCGATCCTCGAGCGAGTGGAAGCTGATCACCACCAGCCGTCCGCCCGGCCTGAGCCGGCCGAAGGCGGCGGCAAGGCCGGCCTCGACGTCGTCCAACTCGCGGTTGATGTGGATGCGGATGGCCTGGAAGCTGCGCGTGGCCGGATGGATATCGCCGCCGCGCGGCATCACCGATGCGATCAGCCCGGCCAGTTCGGCGGTGCGCGTGATCGGCGCTTCGGCGCGGCGCGCCACGATGGCGCGTGCGATGCGACGGCTCATGCGCTCCTCGCCATGGCGCCAGAGCACGTCGGCGATCTCCGCCTCCAGCGCGCGCGCCAGCCAATCGGCCGCACTCTCGCCCTGATCCGGGTCCATGCGCATGTCGAGCGGCCCATCCTTGCCGAAGCTGAAGCCGCGCCGCGCCTCGTCCAGCTGCGGCGACGACACGCCCAGATCGAACAGCACGCCGTCGAGACCCCGCGCGGTGGCGTCCCACTCGGCCAGTTCGGCGAAGCTGCCCTGGCGCACGGCCACGCGCGGGTCGGCGGCAAAGCCGCGCTCGGCCTCCGCGATCGCTTCGGGATCCTTGTCCATCAGCAGCAAGCGCCCCGCCGGCCCCAAACGTTCCAGCACCCCGCGCGCGTGCCCGCCGCGCCCGAAGGTGCCATCCAGGTAACAGCCATCCCTGCGTATCCGGAGCCCGTCCATGGTCTCGTCGAACATCACCGGGAGATGGCTGGGCGGCTGCGCGTGGGCAGTCATCCCGGCCACCCCGCTCACAAGTTCAGTCCGAGCAGGCCCTCGTTGATCTCGCCTTCCCCGATGGACTGGCGGATCTGCGCAAGGTGCGCCTGCTCGCTCCACAGCTCCAGCTTGCGCCCCATGCCCACCAGCACGGCCTTCTTCTCGATGCCGGCGGCGGAACGCTGGCTACCCGGCAGCAGCACGCGGCCGTTGCCGTCCGGCTCCAGCCGGGTGGCGGCACCGACCAGTTTCAGCTGCGCGATGCGGTTGGCGCGGATCGCCGACGGCAGGGCGTTGACCTGGTCCCGCACCCGCTCCCATTCGGCCAGCGGGTAGAGCCAGAGCGAGCCGTGCTCATAGGGGTTGTAGACGCTCATCAGGACGTTGCCGCAGTCGCGCGCGACCAGATCCCGGTAAGCGATGGGAATCGCCAGCCGGCCCTTGTCGTCGATCGTGATGGCAGTCTCGCCTTGGAACATGAGGCCCACAGAATCCCACTAAAACCCCGAATTTCCCTCGGATGCCCACATTAGACTTGCCCTCAGGGGGTGTCAAGCTGGATTTTTCCAAGCAGGTCAATGCCTTAACCAACACTTCAGAAGTAAGTTCAAGAACGCTTCACTAAGCATTGATTGATTTGGGCTTCCTGCATGACCGCCCTGAAAACGTGACGCGGACCCCCAAAGCGTTCGAGGGCGGGCTCCCCACGGCCGCTGCGCTCCCAGGGCTTGCCTCGGCCGGCGCACTGGCTCTGTACTGAGCGTTCGCGCCGGTCCGACACCGGCGCCCCCACGCGATTCCACCGCCGGGACCGACCGACCGTGACCATTCCGAAGCACCCCGTGAAAGGGCGCGGCGCCGCCTCCAACCGCGAGGGCCGCTTCGAGAGCACCCGCGTGGAGACGGTCGACGACGGCTGGATCGGCGACCAGGACGATGCGACGCCGCGCCCGCCCACCACCGTGGTCGAGGAACGCGCGCGCAGCATCCTCGCGCGCAACGACTCGCCCGACGTTCCCTTCGACCAGTCGATCAACCCGTACCGGGGATGTGAGCACGGCTGTGCCTACTGCTACGCCCGCCCGAGCCACGCCTACCTCAACCTCTCGCCCGGACTCGACTTCGAGACCCGCCTGTTCGCCAAGACCAACGCGGTCGAGCGCCTGCGCGAGGCGTTGGCCAAGCCGGGCTACCGGCCCTCGCCGATCAACCTTGGCGCCAACACCGATCCCTACCAGCCGATCGAGCGCCGCTACCGCCTGACCCGCGGCATCCTCGAAACCCTGCTGGAAACCGGCCACCCCTGCACCCTCGTGACCAAGAACGCCCTGATCGAGCGCGACCTCGACCTGCTGGTCGAACTCGCCCGCCGCCGCCTCGTGTTCGCGGCCGTCTCGGTCACCACGCTCGACAACCGCCTCGCCGCCAGGCTCGAACCGCGCGCCTCGGCGCCGCACCGCCGACTCGAGGCCATCGCCCGGCTCAGCGCCGCCGGCGTGCCCACCGGCGTGTTCGCCGCGCCGCTGATCCCCATGCTCAACGAGCGCGAACTCGAGGCCATCCTCGAAGCCGCCCGCCAGGCCGGCGCGCAGATCGCCAGCTATACCCTGGTGCGCCTGCCGCACGAACTCAAGGACCTGTTCCGCGAATGGCTGGAGCTGCACCAGCCGCTGCGCGCCGCGCATGTGATGAGCCTGGTCCAGCAGATGCGCGGCGGGCGCGACAACGACCCCCGCTTCGGCACCCGCATGCGCGGCGAGGGCGTGTTCGCCCAGCTCATCGCGCGCCGCTTCCGCCTCGCGCGCGAGCGCCTCGGCTTCGCCGACCGCGACAGCATCGCGCTGGATGAGAGCCAGTTCCGCCCGCCCTCGGCCCAGGGCAGCCTGTTCTGAGGCCGCCAGCGACGCAGGTGCGGAACGCGGCGCCGAACGGCTACGCTCCCCGCACCTCTCCACCGCGCCGAGCCCCGGCGACAGGACCCGGCCAATGCACGCGGACGACACCCAGCCGACCCAGGCCCAGGCGCAGGCGCCCGCCGTCGCCGATCTGATCGAGCGCCCGGCGCATGCGCAGATCGATCACTGGCGCGTGCTGCGCGTGCTCGGGCGCGGCGGCATGGGCGAGGTGCTGCTGGCGGAACGCAGCGAGGGCGACTTCCGCCAGGAGGTCGCGCGCAAGGTGCTGCGCTGGGGCACGGTGGACGATGCGCTGCGCGATCGCCTGCGGCGCGAGCGGCGCCTGCTCTCGGCGCTCGAACACCCCAACATCGCGCGCCTGCTCGATGGCGGCGACCTGCCCAACGGCGATCCCTACCTGGTGCTGGAGTTCGTGCGCGGCGAGCCCATCACCCGGGCCTGCGAAGGGCTCGACCTGCGCCGCACACTGGAGCTGTTCCTCAAGGCCTGCGAGGCGGTCGAGTACGCGCACCAGCGCCTGATCGTGCACCGCGACATCAAGCCGGCCAACATCCTGGTCGATGCCGCGGGCGTGCCCAAGCTGCTCGACTTCGGCATCGCCAAACTGATCGCCGGCGCCGAAGGCGGCGATTCCGAGATGACGCGCGCCGGCCTCGGTCTGATGACGCCGGCCTATTCGGCGCCCGAGCAACTGCGCGGCGAAGCGATCACGGTCGCGACCGACGTCTACCAGCTCGGCCTGCTGCTGCACGAGCTGCTCTGCGGCGAGCGCGCCCAGCCGGTGCAGGACACCACGCGCCCCTCGGAGATCGAGCGCCTGGTCTGCGAACGCGAGCCCACGCCGCCCAGCCAGGGCGGGGCGCTCTCGCCGACAGCGCGCCGCGCCCTGCGCGGCGACCTCGACACCATCGTGCTGCGCGCGCTGGCGAAGGCGCCCGAACGCCGCTACGCCTCGGTTGCCGCCCTCGCCGCCGACCTTCGCGCCCACCTCGACCGGCGCCCGATCGCGGCGCGCAGCGACAGCGTGTCCTACCGCGCCAGCCGCTTCCTCTACCGGCATCGGGTCGCAAGCCTGGTCGGCGTCGCCATGCTGGCCCTGCTGCTCGGCCTGCTCTGGCGCGAGCTCAGCCTGCGCGGCGAGGCCGAACGCGCCCGCGACGAGGCCCGCCAGCAGGCGGCGCGAGCCGAAGCCGCGCTGGTCGAGGCGCGCGAGGGACGTGCGCGGGCCGAAGCCATCGCGGCCTTCGTCGAGGGCATGCTGGTGCGCGCCGGCACGCAGCGCGTCGGCGGCGGTCCGGAGGCGCGCATCGTCGATGCCCTCGCCCCGGCCTGGACCCAGGCCGGCGCGCTGTTCGACACCGCGCCGGACCAGTACGCCAGCCTCGCCGTCGTGATCGCTCGCGTGCACGGCTCGCTGGGCCAGTATCGCCAGGCCTACGACCTGCTGGCCGAAGCCTGGCAACGGCTGCAGGGCGTGCTGCCGGAAGCGCACGAGCGCATGATCGACCTGCGTCGCACGCTGGCGGCGCACGCAAGCGCGAGCGGATTGATGGAGGTCGCGCTGGAGCACCGCGAGGCCGTCTACCGGCTCGAAACCAGCGTCAACGGGGCGGGATCCGAGACGGCCCTGAGCGCGCTCTCATCGCTCGCCGACACCCTGCACGCGCTGGGACGTGGAGCGCAGACGCTCGAACTCTACGACGCGGCCCTGGCCGAGGCCCAGGCGCGCCTGCCCGCCGACAGCGATGCGGTGCTGGACCTGCGCCTTCACCAGGCCGTCGCGCTCTCCACCCTGGGCCAGACCGGACGCGCGCGACAATCGCTGATGGACCTGGTCGACCTGCGCCTGGCGCGAGGCCAGCACGACCACGCCGACCTGGTCAGCAGCTTCCTGCAGATCGCCATCTCGCTCGACCGCGAGGGGCGGCTGGGCCAGTCCCTGCAGGCCCTGCGCTGGCTGGACGAGCTGCTCGTCGCCGTGCACGGTCCCGAGTACCGCAGCCGCTTCGCCGGCCTCAACAATCAGGTCGTCGTGCTGGCCACGCTGGAGCAGCGCGAGGCCGAGCGCGCCCTGCTCGGCGAGTTGCAACCGCGCATCCGCCAGGCCTTCGGCGAGGACCATCCGCTGATGCGCCGCCTGCTGCTCAGCGATGCCCGCCTGCGCCTGCGCCAGGGCGATGCCGCCGGCGCGCGCGCGCTGGTCGCGCCCCTGTTCGAGCGCTTGGCGGAACAGCTCGGCGACGGTGCCTGGCAGACCCTGCAGGTCGAGTCCCAGCTGCGCCTGTCCGAATGCCTGCTGCAACCGAAGGCGGAAACACTCGCCCGCCTGCAGCGCATCGCCAGCCTGGCCGATTCGGTCGCGCCGCGCGGCAGCTCGCTGCAGTTCGCCAACAACGAGATCCGCCACGCAGGAATCGAGTGCGCCTTCGCCAGCGGGCAGCGGCGCCAGGCCATCGAGGACATGCAGGCCCTGCGCGACGAACTCATCGCGAGCAGCGGGCGCTACGACTACGACGCCCGCCGCAGCCTCTCCAGCCTCGTCGCGATGGCGCGCAGCGTGGGCGACGCGGCGCTGGAGCGAGAATCCGAGGCTTTGCTCGAACTACCCGACGATGACCCGACAGCGGCCGCCTGGGTGTCCAAGCTACCAGCACCGG
This sequence comes from Lysobacteraceae bacterium, assembly GCA_024710865.1. Lineage (GTDB taxonomy): Bacteria > Pseudomonadota > Gammaproteobacteria > Xanthomonadales > Xanthomonadaceae > JANJTY01. The sequence continues at coordinate 10,998 of JANJTY010000220.1, forward strand.
CCGCGTTGACAGGCGATGGTTGAACGCGGTTGGAGCCCCGCGCTGGACCGCCCGACCCTCGGGTCCGATAAGGCTGATTGGCCGTACGATGCGGCGGGGTTGGGCGAACCCCGATCCGATGCGCCGCTCTCATATGGATTGCGCATGCGGGGTGCCCTGCCCAGCGCGGTCGACTCCCGGCCGCGCCGGGCGGCTCGCCGACGGAACATGGCGCGGGCTTTCGCGACCACCGAGTGCAACAACGGAGGCATGCGCGTCCGTGCGACGGCCCGCGGTTAACGGCTCGATATCGGCTCCTGCCACCGCCCATGTGCTCGCACTGCTCCAGCCGACAGCCTGCTGGGAGACTGGGCCGTGCGCCAGCGGCCGGGGTCAGGCGCGATGCCGCAAAGAGGACACGGCCAAGACCTGTAGCCATGGCCAGCGCAGAGATGCGCTACGGGTAAAGCATCCGCCGTGACCAGCCCCCCTGCTCCTCGCGTTCGTAGCGCTGGCGCTCGTGCAGGCGGTACTGGGCGCCGTACCAGAACTCGATCATGTCCGGCACCACGCGGCGGCCGGACCAGTGCGGCGGACGCGGCACCGGCTGGCCCTCGAAGCGGGCCTCGAACTCGGCGAGGCGGCGTTCGAAGGTGTCGCGGCTGTCGAGGGTCTGCGACTGCAGCGAGGCCCAGGCGCCGAGCTGGCTGCCGCGCGGACGGGAAGCAAAGTAGGCGTCGGCCTCGGCCGCACTGACCGGCTCGACCCGGCCCTCGATCTTGGCCTGCACCTGCTGGCGCAGGGTCTTCCACAGGAACAGCAGGGCCACCTGCGGGT
>JANJTY010000221.1 GCA_024710865.1 Lysobacteraceae bacterium
CCCGGCATGCACCCGATTTCGTCCTTTGCGCCGCGACCAAGGCAGTCATCGTGCCGGGGTCAGGATCGGCCGACCAAGGCACGCTCGTGCCCAGGCACAGTAGTGCTTGAGTCGGCCAGACCGCCAACTCCACACAAGTCCTCCATCATCGAAGCCACAGCGTCGATCGGTGGAACTCGAGATAAGCGTGGTGCTCAGGCCGTAGCCCCTCGATGCGGATCGAACCAGCGAGTCCCAATACTTCGCGAGGCACCTCTCCCAGCTGTGGCGAAATCAACGCCTGGCCGGCATCGGAAAAGGTGATCCAACCACCGTCGAACAGGGCGTCGAGATGCGGAGCCAGCAGCAGCCCGTTGAACAAGTCGAGACGCTGTTCGTCGGTTTCACACCTGGCCCAAGAGCGGATTTGCGAGGCCCGCAAAAGCTCGGGCACATCCAAACCCGTGACACAGCTGCAGGTCCAGATCGCGCAGGGCCTGCCCCCCGGACTCGAGCGACCCTCCTGGCGCACGGGGACGGACGGAGGCTTGGCATCGAGCGGGTCGGGGCGTCGCGCCGGGCGCGCGGGGTGAATGCGGTTGCTGCGTTTCGCGCCGCAATCCGGGATCATGCGCGCCCATGAGCGATTCGATCAGCCTGATACGCCCCGACGACTGGCACCTGCACCTGCGCGACGGCGATGCCCTGCGCGCGGTGTTGCCGGACACGGCACGGCGCTTTGCGCGCGCCATCGTCATGCCGAACCTGGTGCCGCCGGTGCGGACCGTGGCCGCGGCCGCGGCCTACCGCGAACGCATCCTCGCGGCCCTGCCCGAAGGCCTGGTGTTCGAGCCCTTGATGACGCTCTACCTCACCGACAACACGCCGGCGGACGAGATCGCGCGCGCGCGCGCCTCGGGCTTCGTGCATGCGGTCAAGCTGTATCCGGCCGGGGCGACCACCAACTCGGATTCGGGCGTGACCGATCCGGCCCGCTGCGAAGCCGTGTTCGAGGCCATGCAGGCGGCCGGACTGCCCCTGCTGGTGCACGGCGAGGTGACGTCGCCCGAGATCGACGTCTTCGACCGCGAAGCCGTGTTCATCGAGCGCCATCTGCAGCCCCTGGCCGAGCGCTTTCCGCGCCTGAAGATCGTGCTCGAGCACATCACGACCGCCGACGGCATCGACTTCGTGCGCGGCGCGCGCGCGGGCATCGCCGGCACGCTCACCGCGCACCATCTACTGCTCAACCGCAACGCGCTGTTCGCCGGCGGGCTGCGGCCGCACGCCTACTGCCTGCCCGTGCTCAAGCGCGAGCGGCACCGCCAGGCCCTGGTCGAGGCCGCGGTCTCGGGCAGCCCGCGCTTCTTCCTCGGCACCGACAGCGCCCCGCATGCTCGCCACGCCAAGGAATCGGCCTGCGGCTGCGCCGGCATCTACACCGCCCATGCCGGCATCGAGCTCTACGCGGAGGCCTTCGCGCAGGCCGGCGCGCTGGAGCGGCTGGAGGGCTTCGCCAGCCTGTTCGGGCCGGACTTCTACGGCCTGCCGCGCAACACCCAGCGCATCAGCCTGGTGCGCGAGCCCTGGCGGGTACCCGAGGCGCTCCCCTTCGGCGAATCCGGCCTGGTTCCGATGCGGGCCGGGGCCGAGGTCGCCTGGCGCCTGCTTGCCTGATCCCGGGGTCCGGCACGCGGGTGTCATGGCCGGGTAACCAAACTGCAACAGGATGTCGCCCGTCTGCCGTACGGGCGCCGGTATCATGCGCGCTCGATCCGCGTCTTCCGCCCCCTTGCCCTCTCCGACAGGCCCAGCCATGAGCCCTACGTCCGCTCAGTCCGCCTCACCGCTGCCGCCGGCGAACTCCGCCGCCGGGCAGATCGTCCGCCTCCTGCTCGGCCTGCTGTTCATCGCCGGCGTGGTGGGCTATGTCCTGCTGCGCGGCGACGGCAGTGGCGTCACCATCGTTGCCATCGCCGCCGCCTTCGGCGCCTACATGGCGATGAACATCGGTGCCAACGACGTTGCCAACAACGTCGGTCCGGCGGTGGGCTCCAAGGTCCTGACCCTGGGCGGCGCACTCGCCATCGCGGCGATCTTCGAGGCGGCCGGGGCCATCATCGCCGGCGGTGAAGTGGTGGGCACGATCCGCAGCGGCATCATCAAGCCCGATCTCGTGCCGGACCCGCAGACCTTCGTCTGGCTGATGATGGCGGCCCTGCTCGCGGCCGCGCTCTGGCTCAACCTGGCCAGCGCGGTCGGAGCGCCGATCTCGACCACCCATTCCATCGTCGGCGCGGTGCTCGGCGCGGGCGTCGCCGCCGCCGGCATGGACGTGGTGAACTGGGGCAAGATGACCGGCATCGTCGCGAGCTGGGTGGTCTCGCCCCTGCTCGGCGCGGGCTTCGCCGCGTTCTTCCTCTACCTGATCAAGCGCACCATCACCTACCAGAAGGACATGGTCAGCGCGGCGCGCACCTACGTTCCGGTGCTGGTCGCGTTGATGGCCTGGGCCTTCGCCACCTACCTGCTGCTGAAGGGCCTGAACCGGCTGATCCCGGTGAGTTTCGCCGTGGCCGTGCTGGTGGGTTTCTTCGTCGCCGTCGCGGTCCTGTTCATATCGCGTGCTGCCGTGCTGCGTCGCGCCGCCAGCCTGGAGAACGGCAAGCAAGGCATCAACCGGCTGTTCGCGCTGCCGCTGATCTTTGCCGCGGCCCTGCTGAGCTTCGCGCACGGTTCCAACGACGTGGCCAACGCAATCGGCCCGCTCGCGGCGATCATCGACGTGGTCGTGGGCGGGCACGGCGTGACCGAGAGCGCACCCATCCCGATGTGGGTGATGGTGAGCGGCGCGCTCGGGATCTCGGTGGGCCTCGCCCTGTACGGCCCCCGCGTGATCCGCACGGTCGGCTCGGAGATCACCGAACTCGACCCGATGCGCGCCTACTGCATCGCGATGGCCGCCACCCTCACCGTGATCGTGGCCAGCCAGCTCGGTCTTCCGATCAGCACCACGCACGTGGCCGTGGGCGCGGTGTTCGGCGTCGGCTTCCTGCGCGAGTACCACAAGACCAACTGGAGCCGCATCGTCGAAGAGATCAAGGCGCACCACCCGGTCGGCGACCAGGCCGCGATCGACGCCTTCATGACCCGCTTCAGCGCCGCCGACATCGCCGCGCGCGGCGAGATGCTGCGTGAACTCAAGCGCCAGTCCAAGGCGCGCCTGGAAACGCCCGAACATCTCGCCAAGGGCGAGCGCAAGCAGCTGCGCCGCGCGCACAAGCAGGAGCTGGTCAAGCGCTCGCTCGTGCTGCGCATCGTGGCGGCCTGGGTGATCACCGTCCCGGCCTCGGCCTTCATCGCCGCGTTCCTGTTCTTCGCCCTGCGCGGAATGATGATGGAGTGAACCAGGGCGGCGGGAAGCGGCGCGGACCTTGCCGCGCCGCGCTCAGACCGCCAGCGGCAGTTCGCCCGACGCGTCACGCGCGCCGATCTCGATGCCGCGCGAGGCGGCGCGGAACATCAGCATCTGTGCCGTCCCGCCATCGCGTGGCGCTTCGGCCTGGCCGAAGCGCAGCCGGATCCCGCGTCGTGCAAACCGATCGGCGACCGTCGGCCATGCGCTCCCGACCCGCGCCAGCGCGGCCTGGGCGTGCGTGTCCGGCACCAGCAGCATGAGCTGATCGGTCGACGTGCGGGCCAGCTCCACCTCGTGTGGGGTGGCCTCGATCAGGGCCTGGGCCAGCTCGCGCATGGGCAGTGCGCCGCTGCCGACGCGCTCGGCGCGCACGCTGAACAGGCAGAACGGTCGCCCGAGCGCGAGCTGCTCGACCACGCGCTGACTCAGGCGCGGTCGGTTCGCGAGGCCGGTTTCGCGGTCGGTGAAGGCCAGGCTGGCCACGCGCGACTCCAGTTCGCGCGCCTCGCGCCGGGCGCTGAGCACGGCGCGCGCATCGGCGACGGTGAAGAGGATCGCAAGCCCGAGCCCGAGCAGGCTGGCCGCCACCGTCGGCATCGCCATCCAGTCACCGCCGAGCGCGTTGCCGGACGCGCAGAACGCATTCGGATCGAACTCGGCCGCGGCCATGCCGCTGTAGTGCATGCCCGCCACCGCCAGGCCCATCACCAGCGCCGCGCCAACGCGCATGCCGACGTCGCGCCAACTGCGCACCACGCGCAGTGCCGCCACGATGACCAGGGCCGCGGCGGAGGCGCCGACCGCGATCAGCACCGAAACCGCAAACCAGAACGGGTCGTAGCCGATCCCGGGCGAAAGCCGCATCGCGCCCATGCCGGAGTAGTGCATCGCGCAGATGCCCGCGCCCATCGCCAGGGCGCCGAGCAACACCTTGCCGGCATTCAGCTCGCCGCGCCCGATGATGGCCAGGGCCAGGGCCGAGACCGCCACCGCGGCGACCCAGGAGAACAGCGTGATGCCAAGGTCGAAGCTGAGCTGGATCGGCAGGCTCAGCGCGGCCATGCCGACGAAATGCATCGCCCAGATGCCGCTGCCCATGGCCAGCGCGCCGCCCGCGAGCCAGCGCCACCAGTGCTCGCGCCGTTCGAACATGCGGCCCGCGAACTCGATGGCGACGTAGCTGGCCAGGGCCGCGATCAGAAGCGAAAGCGCGACCAGTGTTGGATTCCAGACACCCTGCATGACGCATACCCCTTCGACGAGAGGGCGCAGGGTGGCGGGGCCGCTGTTGCGAAGCGGTGAGCGGCGCGACACGGTGGGGTGAAACTGCGACGGGCTCGACGTGCGCGCGCCGCGAACCTGAAGTTCGTCCAGTGGCGATGTCGGGCGTCGGCGTCGGCGTCCGGCCCGGCGCACCTTCCGCGCCGGCGCTGCTACCCTTGCGGGCCGTTTCCCAAGCCCCGGACCGTCGCATGCGTCCTGCCCGCCCCGCCCGCCGCCTGCTGCTCGCTGTCTGCGCCTGCCTGTCGATGGCCGCCGCCTCAGAGCCGCTCACGCTCGATCGCATCATGCAGCACCCGGACTGGATCGGGCCGCCAGTGGAGCAGGCCTGGTGGTCGCTCGACGGCAGCGCGGCACACTACCAGCTCAAGCGCGCCGGGAGTCCGCTGCGCGACACCTACCGCCTCGACCTCGCGAGCGGCAGCGCGGTGCCGGTGGACGATGCTGGGCTCGCTGCGCTCGACGCCGCCGATCCGGTCTACGACGCGACCCGCCAGCGCGCGCTGTTCCTGCGCAACGGTGATCTGTTCCTGCGCGACCTTCGCAGCGGCGCACTGCGCCAGCTGACCCGCGGGGCCGAGGGTCTGCTCGACCCGCGCTTCAGCGCCGACGGCGCAACGGTGCTCTACCGGCTTGGCTTCGATTGGCACCGCGTCGATCCGGTCAGCGGGCTTTCCGCCCCGGTGGCGCTTCCGCGCGTGGGGAAGGATCCCGAAGCCGCGCCGGAGCCGGACATCCTGCGCGAGCACCAGCTGCGCCTGATCGCGACCCTGGCCCGCGAGAAGGCCGAGCGCGAGGCGCGACGCGACGAGCAGCACCGCCAGCGCGGGCTGGATCCGACCCGCGCGCCGGCGCCCATCTACCTGGGCCCCGATATCGAGTTGCGCGGCAGCGCGCTCTCGCCGGCGGGCGACTGGCTGCTGGTCGTGACCGAACCCAAGGGCGAGAACGGCGGACAGGTCGGCAAGATGCCGAAGTACGTCACCGAATCGGGTTACGAAGAAACCGAAGACGTGCGCACCCGGGTCGGGCGCAACCCGCCCCAGGGCCAGCGCCTGCATCTGTTCGACGCGCGCGACGGCAGCGTCAGCGCGCTCGCCGTCGATGCCTTGCCTGGCATCGACCGCGATCCGCTCGCCGAGCTGCGCAAGAAAGCCCGCAAGCCGGCGCTGGAGGGCGCGCGCCCGCTGCGCGTCGCGGAGGTGCGCTGGAGCGACGACGGCCGCCAGGCCGCGGTCATGCTGCGCGCGGTGGACAACAAGGACCGCTGGATCGCCACGCTGGATCTCGAGACGAAGCGCCTGCGGCCGGCGCATCGCCTCACCGACCCGGGCTGGATCAACTGGAGCTTCAACGAGTTCGGCTGGCTGCCGGACGGGCGTCTCTGGTTCCTCTCCGAGGAGTCCGGCTGGTCTCACTTCTACACCCTGGCGCCGGGCGGAAAGCCGGTGCAGCACACCCGCGGCCGCTGGGAAGTGAGCGAGCCCGCCATTGCCGCCGATGGCCGCCACGTGCATTTCCTGTGCAACCTCGAAGCGCCGGGCGACTGGGAGCTCTGCCGGCTTGATCTCGAAGGTGGCTCGCTGCACGAGCTGACCGAGCACGGCGGCATCGAGAGCTTCGTCGCCTCGCCCGACGGCAGCCAGCTGCTGCTGCGCTGGTCGGCCCATCACACCCCGCCGCAGCTCGCGATCATGCCGGCGGCGGGTGGCGAGCTGCGCGTCCTGACCGACACGCGCAGCGAGGCCTACAAGGCGCAGGACTGGCTGGCGCCGGAGTACGTGCAGGTGCCGTCGACGCATTTCGAGGGCAGCGTCTGGGGCAAGCTCTACCGCCCCGCGCAGCTGGAGCCGGGCAAGCGCTACCCCATCGCCTTCTTCGTGCACGGCGCGGGCTACCTGCAGAACGTCTGGCAGCGTTGGCCGAACTACTTCCGCGAGCAGATGTTCCACCAGCTGCTGATCGAACACGGCTACATCGTGCTGGACCTCGACTTCCGCGGTTCCGCTGGCTACGGCCGCGACTGGCGCACTGCGATCTACCGCCAGATGGGTCATCCGGAGCTTGAGGACTACGTGGATGCGATCGACTGGCTGGTCGAGCGGCACCAGGGCGACCGCGAGCGGGTCGGCATCTACGGCGGCAGCTATGGCGGCTTCATGAGCTTCATGGCCCTGTTCCGCGAGCCGGCGAAGTTCCACGCCGGCGCCGCGCTGCGCCCGGTCACCGACTGGATGGCCTACAACCACGAGTACACCAGCAACATCCTCAACACGCCGGACATCGACCCCGAGGCGTACCGCAGGTCATCGCCGATCGAGTACGCGCAGAACCTCGAAGGGCACCTCCTGATCAGCCACGGCATGATCGACGACAACGTGCTTTACCAGGATTCGGTGCGCCTCGCGCAGCGCCTGATCGAGCTCAAGAAGCACGACTGGGAGCTGGCCAGCTATCCGCTTGAACGGCACGGCTACGTGCATCCGGAGAGCTGGTACGACCAGTACCGCCGCATCTTCGAGCTGTTCGAGCGGGCGCTGAAGTAAGCGCTTACAGGGGTCGGAACGGTCGCGATATCGGCATGGCGTGCCGACCGACGCTGGTTGCTCGGCTCCTCCCCTTGCACGCAGTGGAGGAGGAGGCAGGGAAGGGGTGCTCCTGGCTTTCTGACGTCCTACACCTGAATTGCCGCGCGGCGGCGATTTTGCAATTCGTAACGTTTTGATCTTGACGCTTCCCAGGCCGTGATCGTACGGTGCGCTCGCTTCATCGGGCCCCGCCCGCCGCGCAGTCGCTCGGCCGGTCGGGTCCGGGGCCGCGTTCGGGGACGTCGCCGCACGAAGCCGCAATCGGGACTGGCGCTCGCGGGATGCGATCGCCGCTCAGCGGGTGCGCAACCAGACCTTCCGTGCTGATCGACCGGGCGTCCTGCGTCCGGCGGAGTTGCCCCCATGTCCCCAACGCTTCGCACTGCCGGCCGCCGGCGCGGCCTGCGGCCGTCTTTCCTCCTTTGCCTGTTGGCGGGAGTCGTTGCCTCCGACGTTTTCGCCGACGCGTCGCGCACCACGCTCGGGGCCGCCCTGCAGCGGGATGGCTGGCTTTGGTTGCCCGCGCCGGCGGAGGCGCCGGCCGGCGGGCTGCAGCTTGCTGCGGTCGGAACCGTTGCCGACAGCGAGGACCGGCCGGCGGCTGCGGTCTGGCGCGTGCGCAACGCGGGCGCGGAGCCGCGCGCGATCGTGGTCGAGTCTGTGCAGGGCAGCGCCTTCCGCGCTCTCGATCTGGGCGCGCGCGAGGACGTGCTGCTGACGCTGTCATTGGCCGAGGGTGGCGCACGCGTGCGCCTGCGCAGCGAGGACGCCGTGCTGGCCGAAGCGCAGGCGTCGGAGGCGCGTTTCGTGGACGAACGCCACATCGACGATCCCGCCGCGAGCAACCGCGCTCCCGTCATCACCGCCGCGCCGCTACGCCTGCTCGATGTGGGCCATGGCCTGCGCTACGCACCGTCGGCACGGGACCTCGACGGCGACCGCCTGCAGTTCGAGCCGGCGCAGGCGCCCGAGGGCCTCACCGCCGACTCGGAGCGCCTGCGCTTCGATTGGTGGCCCGAGGCCGGTGATGTTGGCGAGACCCGCCTGCGCTTCCGCGTGGCCGATGCGCACGAGTCGAAGGCCGAGCTGGACTGGACCCTGCGCGTGGTCGAGGACTTCTGCGCCGCGCTCTATCCCATCGCCCTGCCGCAGGACGTGATCGCTGCGCTCGCGCCGGGCGAACGCGTCGAGCGCTTGCCGCGACGCGCCGGTCCGGGCGGATTCGCCTGGCTGAGCTGGACCGGCGCGGTGGATGCGTCCACTCTGGCGGAGAGCCTGCGCGCGCCGGGCGACAGCTGGCGCTACATCAATCCCGATCACGCGAGCGATCCACGCCTCGATCCGGGCGACCACGCCCAGGGTGCCAGCGGCAGCATGAACACCGCCGCGGTGCGCGCGCAGCTCGACGCGCTGATCGGCCAGACCCTGGTGCTGCCGGTGTGGGACGCCACGCGCGGGCAGGGCGCGAACTTCGCCTACCGCGTCGCCCGCTTCGCGCGCGTGCGCCTGGTGGACTACCGCCTGACCGGCAACGGCTGGCTCAGCTTCGACTACCTCGGTGAACATCCGCGTTGCTACAACGATCCGCCGCAGGTCGTCGACCAGCAGCTCGAAACGCCACGCGACACGCCGCTGCCGATCACCCTCGACGCCGTCGATCGCGAACAGGATGCGCTCGGCTTCCGCATCGTCGAGCCGCCCCAGCACGGCCACATCGAGGGCGAACCGCCCGCCATCGTCTATGTGCCCGCGCCGCGCTACGTCGGGCCGGACGCCTTCCGCTTCGTCGCCAACGACGGCGAACTCGACTCGCGCGAGGCCGAGGTCCGCATCGAGGTACTGCCGCGCAACGACCCGCCGCAGGCCATCGCCCAGACTCTGCAGACGCCACTCAACGCGCCGCTCGACCTCGTGCTCACCGGCATCGATCCCGACGACGACGCACTGAGCTTCGAGATCGTGCAGGGGCCGTCGCACGGCACGCTGGAAGGCGAGGGCGCGAACCTGCGCTATGTGCCGGCCACGGACTTCGTCGGCAGCGACGTCTTCACCTTCCGCGTCAGCGACGGCGAGCTGGTCTCGGAGCCCGCGAGCGTCAGCATCGAGGTCTTCCAGCCCAACCGCCCGCCGCAGGCCGAGAGTCAACGCCTGCAGACCCCGCGCGACACGCCGCTCGATGTGGTGCTCTCCGGCACCGCTCCGGACGGCGAAGCGCTGAGCTTCGAGATCGTGCAGGGTCCGTCGCACGGCACGCTGGAAGGCGAGTGCGCGAACCTGCGCTACATGCCGGGCGCGGACTTCGTCGGCAGCGATGGGTTCGCCTTCCGCGTCAGCGACGGCGAGCTGGTCTCGGAGCCCGCGAGCGTCAGCATCGAGGTCGTCCAGCCCAACCGCCCGCCGCAGGCGGAGAGCCAAAGCCTGCAGACCGCGCGCGACACGCCGCTCCATGTGGTGCTGTCGGGCACCGACCCGGATGGCGATGCGCTGAGCTTCGAGATCGTGCAGGGGCCGTCGCACGGCACGCTGGAGGGCGATGCGCCTCTCCTCCGGTACGTGCCCACCAGCGGATTCAGCGGCGACGATGCACTGACCTTCGTCGCTTTCGACGGCGAGGCCTACTCAGAACCGGCAGTGATCGCAGTGTCGGTGCGAGGCTCGAACCGTCCTCCGGAAATCGTTTCGTTGCCCGATGGAAATGCTACTGAGCGCCAGGTCTACCAGCACCACGTAGCGGGCATCGATCCTGACGGAGACACGCTGACCTACAGCCTTCTTGCCGCTCCGGACGGCGAAGCGCTGAGCTTCGAGATCGTGCAGGGTCCGTCGCACGGCACGCTGG
>JANJTY010000260.1 GCA_024710865.1 Lysobacteraceae bacterium
GTAGAGCGCGTTGGCCTTGAAGCTGCGGCGCAGGAAGAAGGCGCCGCCGCGGCGCAGGATCGAGCCCACCACCGGCAGGTTGAGGTTGACGCCGGCGGCGATGTGCGGCGGCACGATGCCGTTGCGGTAGAGCTGGTAGGAGAGCAACAGATAGTCGATGTGGCTGCGGTGGCTGGGCACGTAGATCACCTCGTGCCCCGGCGCGACCTGGCGCAGGCTGTCGAAGTGGTGCACGCGCACGCCGTCGTAGATCTTGTTCCAGAAGCCGGTGAGGATGAAGGAGAGCGAGCGCACCACGGTGTGGGAGTAGTCGGCCGCGATCTCCATCGCGTACTGGCGCGCGCGGCGCTCGGCCACGGCCAGGGGCACCTGCTCCTTGCGCGCGCTCTCGGCCATCGCGCGCTGCACCGCCTCGCGCCCGATCACGGCGTCGATCAGGGTGCGGCGGTGCGAGAGATCGGGGCCGACCACCGCGGCGCGGACGCGGCGGAAGTGGGTACGCAGGACGCGCTGCAGTTTGCGCAGCAGGCGCTCGGAGGACAGCTCGCGGTCCTCCGCCAGCAGCTCGCGTGCCGAGACCGGCGGGGCGAACTGCACCAGGGTGTCGCGTCCGTTCAGCAGCACCGCGAGGAAGCGGCGGAAACGGCCCACCATCACCCAGTTTTCCGCGAACAGTACGCTGAACCAACCCGTTTCCCGCGCCGGCGCACGCCCGACGAAGATCGAGACCGGCACGATCTGGACCTCCAGATCAGGCCGCGCGCGCAGGTTCTCCAGCAGCTGCGCGAGGCTGCGCGAATGGGTCAGGCTGCGCGGACGCCCGAACCAGATGCCGCGCCGACGCGAAAGCGCGATCAGGGCGCGCTCGCGCCCGAGCAGTTCCGGACCCGCCGGCGGCAGCAGCGGCGAGGGCAGGCCGGCCTCGCGGCAGGCCTGCTCCAGGATCAGCGCATTCGACAGGCCGTAGCGCTCCGTGATGTAGACCACCGGCACGTCCGGGTGCAGGCTCGCGCGTGGCGCCGCCGGCTCGCGGCGGATCTGGATCCAGGACGCCGCCAACCGGCCCAGCAGGCGGAAGGGCCAGGGCAGGCGCGAGCGGTCGTTCGGATCGTGCGGCATCGGCGGGGCTCTGGGCCGCGGCCCGGAGGTCGCGGCGGCGGTGGACGCTTACTGCGCCGCTTCCAGCTGGGCGCGAGCGGCGTTGATCTGCGCCAACGCATCCTTGCCGAACCAACGGCCGTTCTCGCGGCTCAGCTCCACGTCGTGGCTGAGCTCGGTCTCGAACAGCTTGAAGCTGACCTTCACCGTGGCGTTGTCGCCCTCCTGCGCCACGGGCTCGGCGCGCACGCTGTCGAGCAGGGCATCCAGCGAGAAGCCGTACAGGGCGAGGATGTCCTTCACGCCCTGGAAGGCGATGCCGGCTTTCTGCATGGCCTGCTCGAACTCCAGCGCACGCACCGCGTCCATCGTCGGCAGCTCCAGCGCGCGCGCGGTGGCGACGGCGCGGGCGATGGCCTGCTTGAGCTTCTCGCGGTTGGCCCAGGGCACGGTCTGCAGCCAGGTCGCGGTCGCATTCACGGCCTGGGTGGCCTGGCGCTTCTGCTCCTCGGTCAGCTTCTCGTTGCTGGCAATGCCCTGCGCCGCGAAGCCCTGCATCATGCCGATCATCATCGGCAGCTGCGACGCGGTCTCGGCCTCGAACTTGGCCAGCTTGGGTTCGAGTTCGGCGTAGATCTGCGCCTCGGCGTCGGACGCGGCGAGCTGGCTCATCATCTCGGCGTACTGGGCATCTTCCTGCGCGTCCACCGCGGTGCTGCGTGCCGCGACCCAGTCGGCCTTCATGCGCTCGTACTCGGCCGGGGGCATGGTCAGGCGCACCATGCCCAGCAGGTCTCCCTTGCGCAGCGCGGCCGCGGCAGCCTGCACCGCCTCGGGCGGCGTGTCGGTGGCGGCTTCGACGACCGCCTCGGACGCGGGCTCATCCTTCGAGCAGCCGGCAAGCACTGCAAGGGCAAGGCCGGTCGCGGCCAGGAGGGCAATCGGGCGCATGGAGGCATTCCAGTCGGGGGGAGCCGCACTCTACGGGGGCGGACCGGCGCGGACAAGGCACACACCCTGGCCGCACAAACAAAAACGGGAGGCTCCGCCTCCCGTTGCAAGCCTGCGCGGATGCGCGGGCCGGTATCGTTCTGGTTGTGGGCGCTGTCGTTCTTGGGGATCGTCACCAAAGCTGTGCGCTTACAGATTACTTGCAAGCTTTAATTGATGCAATACCTTAAGTGATGCGCTCTAAGTGATTGGTTTTTATCAGTCATAGCGCAATGCGCGTCGCTTGCAGGCGCTGGGGCGCGCTCGGTCCGACTCGCCGCAGGCGCGCAGCTCGGTGCTTTCCCATGAGCCGTAGCTGGGGTTGGGCAACATGATCCAGCGCTCGCCCCAGAATCCGCGATGTGCCTCGACCAGGGCGTCGCGCTCACTGCGGCTGCCGCCGATGCCATCGAGGAAGTCGCCCAGGTTGTCGCCCAGCATGAGCAGCACGCGGTGGCGCTCACCCACCCAGCGACGACGTTCGCCCTTCTCGCGATCGGGAGCGCGCGCATCGCCGCGCAGCATCACGTTGCCGGCGTCCGCCGCGACCGGAAAGCCGAGCTGGCGCAGGTTGGCTACGGTCCCTTCGACTTCGGCCGGCGCGTCGCGATTGGTGACGTAGTAGACGGTCACGCCGCGGCTGGCGGCGTACTGCGCGAACTCGACCGCGCCTGGAATCGCGCGCGCCCGCGCTTCCTTCACCCAGGCCAGCCAGCGCCCGTAGTCGAAGTCGCCACCGGCACGGATGTTGCGCGCCTGCAGCGGCGAGTTGTCGATCAGGGTCTCGTCGGCGTCGACGATGATCGCCGGCGGCAGGGACTCGAAGCCGCGCCGCGCGATGGCGCCGCGTTCGGCTGCGGGCAGCGCGTCCCAGGACGGATCGGCCAGGGCGGCATCCAGCTGCCGGCGCGCGAGCGCATAGCTGCCAAGGGTCGCGGCGCGGTACTCGGCCGAGGCCTGCATCCAGAGCGTGGCGTTGAGGTTGTCGTGCGGCCCATCCTGGAGCGCGGCGACCGGCGTGCCGGGGCGAGGCCCGGCGGCGCAGCCAGCGAGCAGGACGGTGGCGGCGAGCACCAGCCAGCGGGCAGGGCGGTGGGGAACCAGCATGCGGGAGGCTCCGGATGTTCGAGGGTGCCAGTGTAGCGGAGCTGTGCCGCGACGCAGGTCGCGCGCCTGGCGACGCGGGCATCCAGAGTTGGGCTAGCCGCCCGCATCAACCAGACTCTGCTCCAGCAGCAGGGCCAGCCGCGCGCCGGCAAGGCGCAGGCGCTGCTCCACCAGCGGACGATGCCGATCCAGATAGTTGCGACCGAGGCGGCCCGGCCTGGGTGGGTAGATCTCGGCGCTGCGCAGCAGGCGGCAGGACTCCAGCGCCCAGCCGACGGCCTCGGTCGGAGCATCCACCGTGCCCGTCCCGAGGCCGGACAAACCGGGCTCCAGATGTGCCACGTAGGCCGAAACGCCCATCGGCCCGCCCCGCAGGATAAGGCTGTCCCAGACCCCGTGCAGGTTGGTGCCGGTGCCGTCGACATTGACCTGGAACTCATTGCCGCCGCGGTCGCTGGCGAGGCCGGCATGCAACGGCTGATGCACGTCGCCGACCAGGTGCACAACGAACTTGAGCGCCTCCACCCGGCGCCAGTGCGGCTGTCCCCGGTCGGCGAGAACGCGGGCCTGCGACGCGATGGCGCCGCTCACGCAGCGTCCGTCCGGGCAGTCGCGCGCCGGCACGTAATCGCAGTCCAGGGTCGGGAAGTTGATGAAGTGCCAGTGTCGGGTGTGGCGATAACCGTCCAGCTCCGCCTCGCGCACGCGGTCGGCCCAGGCCGCGACGCCCGCGAGGGTCGGTTCGGGCTCGTCGCGCAGCAGGTCGTCGACCGCGGCGCGTGCCGCGGGAGAGAGTTGCCGCGCCGCCAGCTCCGCAACAATGCGATGGCCGAACTCGCCCCAGGCCAGCGCAGGCGGAGCGAACAGGAGGACGGCAAGCAGCAGCAGACGCATGAGCTTCGATACCGGACGGACAGGGCGAGTA
>JANJTY010000302.1 GCA_024710865.1 Lysobacteraceae bacterium
TCGACCGCCAGGCCGCCGAGCGCGCGCTGGAGCGCAACCAGCGCGGCTTCGACGGCGGCGCGGTGCCGCAGGTCGACGTGCTGCGCGCACACGATGAACTGAAGAAGGCCGAGATCGGCCTGTCGCACGCGCGTCAGGACCTGGTGCTGCAGGGCCAGGGCGCCGGCCTGGACACGCGCAACAAGCACTTGTTGGCCAACCGCCAGCGCGCGGTGGTGGCCGAGGTGCAGCGCCAGGTCGACGCGCTGACCCTGCGCGCGCCGTTCGATGGCCAGGTCGGCCAGGTGCTGGCCGCGCAGCGCAGCAACGTCGCGCTCAACGCGCCGGTGCTGAGCGTGGTCGACCTGAGCGTGTTCGAAGTCGAGATCCAGGTGCCGGAAAGCTTCGCCCGCGACCTGGCCATCGGCATGCCGGCACAACTCAGCGGTCCGGGCGGCAGTTATGCCGCGGCGGTGTCGGCGGTGTCGCCGGAGGTGGTCAACGGCGAAGTCACCGGCCGCCTGCGCTTCACCGGCCAGACCCCGCCGGGCCTACGCCAGAACCAGCGCCTGGGGGCGCGCATCGTGCTCGATACCCGCCGCAACGTGTTGATGGTCGACCGCGGTCCGTTCCTGGAGCAGGGCGGCGGCCACAGTGCCTACGTCATGGACGGCAGCACCGCGGTCAAGCGTGCCGTGCGCACCGGCGCCAGCAGCCTCAACGCCGTCGAGATCGTCGATGGCGCCCGTGTCGGCGATCGCATCGTGGTGGCCGGCACCGACCTGTTCGGCGACGCCGAACGCATCCGCATCTCAGGAGAGTGACATGAACGCTTCGTCCCACTTCCCGTCCTCGCTGCACTGGTCGGCGCAGGAACTGGCCGCGGCCGTCCCGCTGCGCCTGTTCGAACTGCTGGATTTCGACGCTCCTGTCGACGATGCCCGCGCCGCCAACACCGCGACCGCCCCGCGTCGCGCGCTGCGCCAGGGCTATGCGCGCAACGCCGCGCTGCCCACCCACTTCCACGTCCACCGCTGAACCCGCCCCCAGGAGCCCGTCCATGCTGCACATGCAAGGTGTCACCAAGGTTTTCCGCACCGAACTGGTGGAGACGCACGCGCTGCGCTCGCTCGACCTGCACGTGCGCGAAGGCGAGTTCGTCGCGGTCACCGGCCCCTCCGGCTCGGGCAAGACCACCTTCCTCAACATCGCCGGCCTGCTGGAGGACTTCACCGGCGGCCGCTACCAGCTCGACGGCGAAGACGTGAGTGGCCTGTCCGACGATGCGCGCTCGCGCCTGCGCAACCGCAAGATCGGCTTCATCTTCCAGGGCTTCAACCTGATCCCCGACCTCAACCTGTTCGACAACGTCGACGTGCCGCTGCGCTACCGCGGGCTGCCCGCCGCCGAGCGCCGCCAGCGCATCGAACACGCCCTCGCCCAGGTGGGTTTGGCCTCGCGCATGAAGCACTACCCGGCCGAACTGTCCGGCGGCCAGCAGCAGCGCGCCGCGACCGCCCGCGCCCTGCCCGGCCAACCGCGCCTGCTGCTGGCCGACGAACCCACCGGCAACCTCGACTCGCAGATGGCGCGCGGGGTGATGGAGCTGCGGGAGCAGATCAACGCCGAGGGCACCACCATCGTGATGGTGACGCACGATCCGGAGCTGGCTGCGCGCGCCCAGCGCAACGTGCACATCGTCGACGGCCAGGTCTCCGACCTGCAGCTCGAGCCCAGCCTGCGCGCGGTGCGCGCCGAGCCGGCCTACGCCTGAGGAGCCCCGCCATGTTCGCCTACTACCTGCGCCTGGGCTTCGCCAGCCTGCGCCGCAACCCGGCGCTCACCGGCCTGCTGCTGCTGACCCTCGCGGTCGGCGTCGCGGCCAGCATGTCCTCCTTCACCGTGCTGCACGCGATGAGCAGCGACCCGATCCCGAGCAAGAGCGACCGCCTGGTCGCGGTCACGTTGGACAACCGCAACGCGCAGGCCAACGATGGCGTCAGCGACGGCCCCAACCAGGTCACCTGGACCGACGCGACCAACCTCAAGCGGGCCGGGGATGCTTCGCGCCAGACGGTCGTCTACGGCATCAGCCAGGGCGTGCGCAGCGGACGCGACGACCTGCCGCCGTTCTTCGCCGACGGCCTCGCGGTGCATGCCGATTTCTTCCCCATGTTCGAGCTCCAGTTCCTCGCCGGCTCGGCCTGGGCCGCGGCGGACGACGAGGCCGGCGGACGCGTGGTGGTGATCGCGCGGCGCCTGGCCGAGCGCGTGTTCGGCAGCGTCGAGGCCGCACTCGACCGCGACCTGGTGCTGGGCGAGCAGCCCTTCCGCGTGCTGGGCGTGGTCGAGGACTGGCAGCTGCTGCCGCGCTTCCACCGCATCGCCGGCAGTCCCGAGCCGGAGCAGCTGTTCCTGCCCTTCGCCACCGCGATCGCGCAGCAGATGGACCCGCAGGGCAGCATCAACTGCAACGCCAATGGCGCCGAGCCGGGTTTCGAGGGCCTGATGCGCTCGGAGTGCGTCTGGATGTCCTACTGGGCCGAACTGGCGCAGGCCGGCGACCTCGGTGCCTACCGCGACGGCCTGGCGGCCTATGTGCAGGAGCAGAAGCGCAGCGGCCGCTTCCCGCGCGAGGGCAACCTGGCCGAGGCGCGCCCGGTCATGGCCTGGCTCGACTTCCTGCGCGTGGTCGGCGACGACACCCGCCTGCAGACCTGGCTCGCCTTCGGTTTCCTGCTGGTCTGCCTGGTCAACACCATCGGCCTCATGCTGGCCAAGTTCAGCGCCCGCGCCGGCGAGGTTGGCGTGCGCCGCGCGCTCGGCGCGACCCGCGGCGAGCTGTTCCGCCAGTTCCTGACCGAGGCGGCGGTGATCGGCGTGGTCGGCGGCGCGCTCGGCTTGCTGCTCACCTTCGGCGCGCTGTGGCTGATGGCGCAGCAGTCGCCGGCGATGGCGGGCTTCGCGCGCATGGACGCCAGCATGCTCGGCACCACGCTCGCGGTCTCGCTGGCCGGCGCCGTGCTCGCCGGCCTGCTGCCGACCTGGCGCGCCTGCCAGGTCCGTCCCGCCGTGCAGCTCAAGAGCCAGTGACCCCTTCCGGAGACAGTCATGGAAATCCGTCCCATCCTTTCGGCCCTGCTGCGCAGCAAGACCGGCGCGATCCTGATCGCGGCCCAGATCGCGCTGACCCTGGCCATCATCAGCAACGCCCTGTTCGTGGTGAACCAGCGCCTGGCCACGGCCGCGCGTCCCTCCGGCGTGGCCGAGTCGACCGTGTTCCAGCTCGCGCTCTCGCCCATCGGCGAGCTTGAGCCGGCCGAGATCCTGGCCATGCAGCGCGCCGACATAGACGCCCTGCGCGCGGTGCCGGGCGTGGTGTCCGCGGCCTGGACCAACCAGACCCCGATGGCGCAGTCGGGCTGGGGCTTCGCCCTCGGCCTCGATCCGGAGAACACCGATACCATCTTCGGCGCCGCTGCCTACTTCAGTCCCGAGTCACTGGTCGACACCCTCGGCCTGAGCGTGGTCGAAGGACGCGACTTCCTGCCCGAGGAAGTGGTCGAGGTCGACCCGCGCACCGGCAACGTGCATGCGTCTTCGATCCTGATCACGCGGCACGTGGCCGAGCGCCTCTTCCCCGACGGCGAAAGCGCGGTGGGCAAGCAGATCATGCTGTTCGCCCAGGCCGGCCCGCAGCCGACCACGGTCGTCGGCGTGGTCGACCGGCTGATGTCGCCCTTCGCCCAGTCCAACGACGACGCCTACAGCAGCTTCATCCTGCCGGTGCGCTTCGCCGGCAGCTTCAGCCAGTACCTGGTGCGGGCCGACCGTCCGGAAGCGCTGGAGAGCGTGCGGCGCGAGGCGGAGAAGGCCCTGCTCGCCCTGCGCAACGACCGCGTGCTGGCGCAGAACCGTTCGCAGGAGGAGATCCGCGCCAACCGCTACCGGGCCCAGCGCAGCCTGGCCAACATCCTGCTCGCGGTCACCGTCGGCCTGCTCCTGGTCACCGGCAGCGGCATCGTCGGCATGGCCAGCCTGTGGGTGATCCAGCGCCGCAAGCAGATCGGCACGCGCCGCGCCCTGGGCGCGCGCCGGGTCGACATCCTGCGCTACTTCCTGACCGAGAACTTCCTGATCTCGACCGCCGGCGTCGCGGTCGGCCTGGCCCTGGCGGTGGTGCTGAACGACCTGCTGGTGCGCGAACTCTCCATGCCGCGCCTGCCCGTCGCCTACTTCGCCGGCGCCGCGCTGGGGCTCTGGACCCTCGGCCTGCTGGCCGTGCTCGGCCCGGCCTGGCGCGCCGCCTCGGTGCCGCCGGCGGTGGCGACGCGCAGCGTTTAGGAGCCGGGATTCGGGATTTGAGATTCGGGATTCGTGTGCACCGCGAGTCCCGATGTCCCGGCCCCATGAAGACTTGCGCGACGGCAGCGCCTCAGTGCTGAATGCGCCGTAGCCTAGCCCTCGTCGCCACGCTCGTGCTCCGCTGTTGCTGTTGCTCCAGCGAATCCCCAATCCCGAATCCCCAATCCCGGCTCCATGCCCACCCTCCTCATCATCGACGACAACCCCAGCGTGGCCACGGCGCTGGAGGTGCTGTTCTCGCTGCACGAGATCGAGTCCGAGCATGCGGAGTCGCCGGAGGCGGGGCTGGCGCGGCTGGCGCGGGGCGGCATCGACCTGGTGATCCAGGACATGAACTTCAGCGCCGACACCACCTCGGGCGAGGAGGGCGTGGCGCTGTTCGCGGAAATCCGGCGGCGCCACCCGGACCTGCCGGTGATCCTGCTGACCGCCTGGACCCACCTGGAGGCCGCGGTCGACCTGGTCAAGGCCGGCGCGGCCGACTACCTGGCCAAGCCCTGGGACGACCGCAAGCTGCTCACCACGGTCGGCAACCTGCTCGCGCTGGGCCAGGCGCGGCGCGAGGTGGAGGCGCAGCAGCGCCGCGCGCGGCGCCAGCGCCACGCGCTGGAGGAGCGCTTCGACCTGCGCGGCTTCGTGTTCGCCGACCCGGCCACCGAGCGCGTGCTCAGCCTGGCCTGCCAGGTCGCGCGCGCCGAGGTGCCGGTGCTGATCACCGGCCCGAACGGCGCCGGCAAGGAGTGCATCGCCACGATCATCCAGGCCAACTCGGCGGTGAAGGACGGCCCCTTCGTCACCCTCAACTGCGGTGCGCTGCCCTCCGAACTGATCGAGGCCGAGCTGTTCGGCGCCGATGCCGGTGCCTACACCGGCGCCAACCGCGCGCGCGAGGGCAAGTTCGAGGCGGCCGACGGCGGCACCCTGTTCCTCGACGAGATCGGCAACCTGCCGCTGGCCGGGC
>JANJTY010000307.1 GCA_024710865.1 Lysobacteraceae bacterium
TTCTACTGCCAAGCATCCGTGCTCGCGGTGGAGCTCGACGGCTCCCAGCACACTGTCGTCGTCGATGCTGCACGAGCGCGC
The DNA here is from genome assembly GCA_024710865.1 of Lysobacteraceae bacterium. Classification (GTDB taxonomy): domain Bacteria; phylum Pseudomonadota; class Gammaproteobacteria; order Xanthomonadales; family Xanthomonadaceae; genus JANJTY01. Next base: position 82 of record JANJTY010000307.1, read on the forward strand.
TTCCTGGAGGCTAAAGGCATCAGGATCCTGCGCCTCTGGGACAACGATGTACTGAGCAACACGAATGCGGTGCTTGAGGCGATCTTGAACGCTGCGGAGTGCCGGAACCTCACCCCAACCCCTCTCCCACAGGGAGAGGGGCTCTAGAGCGAACCTACGTGATGGCCAGCGAAAACCTCACCTACCAAACCGGCTTCGCCAACGACTTCGCCACCGAGGCCTTGCCCGGCGCCTTGCCTGTCGGGCGCAATTCGCCGCAGAAGGCGCCTTACGGCCTCTACGCCGAGCAGATCTCCGGCACGGCCTTCACCGCGCCGCGGCACTGCAACCGGCGCAGCTGGACGTACCGCATCCGGCCCGCTTCGATGCACGGCAGCTTCAGCGCCTGGGCGCAGCCGCACTGGCTGAGCGAGTTCGGCGCCGGGCCGTTGACGCCCGAACAGCTGCGCTGGAGCCCTCTGCCGATGCCGACCGCCCCCACCGACTTCGTCGAGGGCTTCTTCAGCATGGCCGGTGCCGGTGGCGCCGCGGCCGGCGGCGGCATCGGTATTTCGCTCTATGCCGCCAACCGCGACATGGACGGGCGCTTCTTCTGCAACGCCGATGCCGAGATGCTGATCGTGCCGCAGCTCGGTCGCCTGCGCCTGGCCACCGAGCTGGGCGTGCTGGAGATCGAGCCGCAGCAGATCGCGGTGATCCCGCGCGGCATCCGCTTCGCCGTGACCCTGCCCGACGGCCAGGCGCGCGGCTACGTCTGCGAGAACTATGGCGCCCTGCTGCGCCTGCCGGATCTTGGCCCGATCGGCTCCAATGGCCTGGCCAACCCGCGCGATTTCGAAACCCCGGTGGCGGCCTATGAAGACCGTGAAGGTGCGTTCGAGCTGATCCACAAGTTCCAGGGCGGCTTCTGGCGCGCCGACCTCGGCCACTCGCCGCTCGACGTGGTCGCCTGGCACGGCAACTACGCGCCCTACCGCTATGACCTGCGCCGTTTCAACACCATCGGCTCGATCAGCTACGACCACCCGGACCCGTCGATCTTCCTGGTGCTGCACTCGCCCAGCGACACGCCCGGCGTGAGCAACCTCGACTTCGTCATCTTCGGCCCGCGCATCCTGGCCATGCAGGACACCTTCCGTCCGCCCTGGTTCCACCGCAACGTCGCCAGCGAGTTCATGGGCCTGGTGCACGGTGCCTACGACGCCAAGGCCGAAGGCTTCATGCCGGGTGGTGCGTCCCTGCACAACGGCATGAGCGGGCACGGGCCGGACGCGGCCACCTTCGAGAAGGCGAGCAACGCGGACCTCTCCAGGCCGGATGTGATCACCGACACCATGGCCTTCATGTTCGAGAGCCGGCACGTGATCCGCCCGCTGGAGCAGGCCCTGCAGGCCCCGCACCGCCAGAAGGACTACGTGCAGTGCTGGGCCGGGCTGCGGAAGCATTTCGACCCGACCTGCCGCTAAGGCATCCTCACGCCCGCACCCGAACGAGAACACACCATGAAGCTTGCAAGCCTGAAGGAAGGCGGCCGCGACGGCACCCTGATCGTCGTTTCCCGCGACCTGACCCGTGCCGTGCGCGCGGACGGCATCGCGCCGACCCTGCAGCGCGCGCTCGAGGACTGGTCGAACGCCGCGCCGCGACTCAACGCCCTGTCCGAGCGGCTCAATGCCGGCAGCGCAGAAGGCGCGTTCGAGCTCGACATGAAGGCGCTGGCCTCGCCCCTGCCGCGCGCCTTCGAGTTCGTCGACGGCAGCGCCTACCTGCCGCACGTGGAACGCGTGCGCCGTGCGCGCGGGGCCGAGGTGCCGGAGAGCTTCTATGTCGATCCGCTGATGTACCAGGCGGTGAGCGCGGGTTTCTACGGGCCGCGCGATCCGATCCTGGTGGCCGACGAGGCCTACGGCATCGACCTCGAAGCCGAAATCGTGGTGGTGACCGACGACGTGCCGATGGGCGCAACCCCAGAGCAGGCCGCCGGCCACATCCAGCTCGTTGGACTGGTCAACGATGTGTCCCTGCGCAACCTGATCCCGGGCGAACTGGCCAAGGGCTTCGGCTTCCTGCAGTCCAAACCGCGTTCGGCCCTGTCGCCGGTCTTCGTGACCCCGGACGAGCTGGGCGAAGCCTGGCAGGGCAACAAGGTCCACCGGCCGCTGATCACCCACATCAACGGCGAGTGGTTCGGCGCACCCGAGGCCGGCGTGGACATGCAGTTCGACTTCGCCCAACTGGTGGCGCACGCGGCAAAGACGCGCCCCTTGTCGGCCGGCACGATCGTCGGCTCCGGCACGGTGGCGAACGAGGACACCAGCAAGGGGGCGTCCTGCTTCGCCGAGCGCCGCACGGTGGAGACGCTGGAGCACGGCAAGCCCCTGACGCCCTTCATGAAGTTCGGCGACACGGTGCGGATCGAGATGCTCGATGCCGAAGGCCGCTCGATCTTCGGCGCGATCGAGCAGACTGTGAACCGCAGCACGATCTAGCTGGGACTCGCTTCACACTCGGCGCCTTCCGGCGCTAGAGTGCGGCGGTGCGGCCCCGGTCGGGGCCGCGGTTCCGGGCCGGCTGGCCTGTGCCATCCGCCCGACTGCCCACCAGGGGAGGTCGTCCGTGGCAACTGGCGCACTCAAGCTCTACAGCTACTGGCGCTCCAGCGCCGCCTACCGTGTCCGCATCGCGCTCAACCTCAAGGGTCTTCCCTACGAGATCGTGCCGGTGCACCTGCTCAACGACGGCGGCGAGCAGCACAGCGCCGAGTATCGCGAGCTCAATCCGCAGGAACTGGTACCGACCCTGCGCGACGGCCACCGCATCGTGCGCCAGTCGATGGCGATCATCGAGTACCTGGAAGAAACCTGGCCAGATCCACCGCTGATGCCGGACACGGCACGTGATCGCGTGCGCGTCCGCACCTTGTCGCAGATCATCGCCTGCGAGATCCATCCGCTGAACAACCTGCGCGTCCTGCAGTTCCTCGAACGTACCTGGAACGTGCCTCAGGCCGAGCGCGAGACCTGGATCCGGCATTGGATGCAGGAAGGCTTCCGTGCGCTGGAAGCCACGCTGGCAGACAGCCCGGCGACGGGCACCTTCTGCGAAGGCGATTTCCCCACCATGGCCGACTGCCTGCTCGTGCCGCAGGTCTACAACGCCGTGCGCTTCGGGCTGGACCTGTCCGAGTTCCCCACGGTGGCGAAGATCAACGAGGAATGCCTCACGTTGGAGGCCTTCCAGAACGCCCGGCCGGAGAACCAGCCGGACGCGCCGCCCAGCTGACCCAGCAGTCCAGGCGGTGAAACGAGAAGGGCGGCCAGTGGCCGCCCTTCTCGCTGCAGGGTTGCGGTGCGGACCCGCGCACGCGGGCCCGCACGGTGGTACCTCAGTCCGCGAGGGCTTCGAATCCGTCGCGGAAGATCGGACCATCCAGCGGCGCCGGGGCCTCGATCGTCAGCAGGAAGCTGGCTTCGACGAACAGTCCGCCAGCATCGGTCGCCCGCACCGTGACGGTGTAGTCGCCGCGCTCGCCGAAGGCCGGGGTGCCGCTGATCCCGCCCGTGGCCGGATCGATCGTGAGCGAGGCCGGCAGCCCGGCTGCGCTGAAGGTCAGTTCGTCAGCATCCGGATCGCTGAACCCAGCACCCGCGCCGTAGGCGAAGGGCTCGAGCTCGGTGCCGGTCTGGTCGGTCAGGCCGCCCGTGGTCGGCGCCGTGTTGCCGGATTCAATGACCAGCGTGCCGTTGGCCGAGCCTTCGTAGTTGCTGTCGTTGACCGTGGCGACGACGGCGTAGCTGCCGACGGCCGACGGCGCGGTGGCCGAGCCGTCGTAGGTGACATCGACCGCCAGACCCGCCGGCGCGGTGGTCACGGAGACCGGCTTCGGCGCCCCGTCGAAGGTCTGCGCCAGATCGCCCAGGGTGACGGTGGCGGTGGCCTTGCCGATCACGAAGCTGCCGCTCGCCGAACCGGTGTAGCCGGGCTCGGTGACGGTGGCGACGACGGCGTAGGTGCCGGCGTTGGTCGGGGCGGTGGTCGAGCCGTCGTAGGTCACCTCGACGGTCAGACCGGCCGGATCCGTCGTCACGCCGACCGACAGCGGCGAGCCGGTGTAGGTCTGGCTGAGGTTGGACAGGGTGACCGTCGCCGGCAGGATCGGCTCCGGCGCGAACGCCACGCCGCGCAACGCGGTGTTGCTGGCCGCGGCGTGAAGCAGCGTCGGCGTACCGTTGTTGTTGGCGTTGTGGCCCGCGGTGTCGGTCAGGGTGTAGAGGCCGGCAGGAGCACCCGTCCGCGTCAGGAAGAGGGTGACCGAACCGTCGATGTTCACCTGGCCGGTGAGGCCGCGGTAGGCGCTGCTCGTGCCGACGATGTTGTTGAGCGTCCAGACGCCGCCGACCTTCGAGTACTTGCTGATCGGGTTGGCGTTGTCCTGTGCGACGTAGAGCGTGTCCAGCCCCGGCTCCGACGGCGACAGGTCCGCGAACCAGAAGCCGTAAATGCTGCCGCCGCCGATCGACAGGACGGGCGTCGTGACGGGCGTGCCGCTCGTCGGCAGGCCCGCGCCCACCGCATTGATCGCCGCTGCCGTGGCCACGTAGAGCTGGCCATCGAAGACCTGCGCTACGCGGGCGTTCAACGCGTTCAGCGCGGTGCTGGTGGTGTCGCCCAGGGTGGCGTAGCGGGTGAAGTTGTTGCCCGCCACCCACAGGGCATCGCCGTCGGTGCTGGCCGCCGTGCGCAGGGCGCCGCTGGTGACGTCGGTCAACGCGGTGCTGGTGTCGACCGAGGAATCGGCCCCCACGCGGAACGCTACGCGGGCGCCGGCGGTGACGGTGCCGCCCACGCTCTGGTCGTAGCAGCCGCCAACGAGGTAACCCAGGTTGGTGCTGCGGCTCAGGAAGCCTTCCGCCGTGGCCGTGCCGTTCGCGGTGCAGCGCGCGTTGGCGCCGTCCACGTCGGTGGGCATCGGGATGCTCTGCACCAGCGCACCGGTGCTGCTGTCGATCTCGTCCAGGAAGACGCGCGTGCCGGTGCTGCCCAGCGCACCGCTCCCATCGCCGACGCGGTACACCACCACGTTGCCCGGCGTGAAGCTGCCCGGGGGGCTGACATCGAAGGTGGCGGTGACGGCGCAGTCGGCCTGGATGTTGGCCGCGCTGTAGCTGGAGCCTGCTCCGGCCACGGTGCAGGTGTCGCCGACGACGCTGGCGACGAAGTGGCCGGCGTCGGGCGTGACCGTGAAGCTGGCCGTGCCGTCGTAGCCGACCGTCTGCGAGGCCGGGGTGATCGAACCGTTGCCGACCGAACCGGCGGTGACAGTGAACTCGAGCGGGTTGATGGTCCAGGTGAAGGACGCATCGACCGAATCGGTGCCGTCGCTGGCGGTGACGGTGATCGGATACGAACCCTCCGAGGCAAAGCCCAGCGTGCCGCTGAACACACCGCCGGCGAAGCTGAGGCCGTCCGGCAGGGTCGAGGCGGTGGAGAGCGAGAGACTCGCGCTGTCGATGTCGCTGAAGGCAGCGTTGACGTCGAGGCTGACGCTGTCGCCCTCGTCGCTGACCTGGTTGCCGATGCCCGAGGTGGTCGGGGCGTCGTTGATGCAGGTCACGCTGACCGAAACCAGGGCGGTATCGCCGCCGTTGACGGTGTAGCCGAAGCTGTCCGCGCCGCAGTAGTTCGCGTTGGGCGTGTAGCTGACGCCGGCGGCGGTGAAGGCGGTGCTGCCGTTGCTGGCCGCACCCACCGCGATGACCTCCAGGCTGTTGTCGTCGGGGTCAGCCGTGTCGTTGGCGAGCACGTTGATCGCGTTGCTGCTGTCCTCGTCCACCGTGGCGCTGTCGTCGTTGGCGACGGCGGCGCCGTCGTCGATGCAGGTCACGGTGACGGACACCAGGGCGGTGTCGCCGCCGTTGACGGTGTAGCCGAAGCTGTCGGCGCCGCAGTAGTCGGCGTTGGGCGTGTAGGTCACGCCGCCGGCGGTGAAGGCGGTGCTGCCGTTGCTGGCCGCACCGACCGCGATGACCTCCAGGCTGTTGTCGTCCGGATCGGCGGTGTCGTTGGCGAGCACGTCGATCGCGTTGTTGCTGCTGTCCTCGTCCACCGTGGCCACGTCGTCATTGGCCACGGCCGGGCCGTCGTCGACCGGATTGATCGTCACCGAAACCGTCGCGGTATCGGTGCCGCCGTTGCCGTCACTGATGGTGTAGGTGAAGGAGTCGGCGCCGTTGGCATCGGCATTCGGCGTGTAGCTCACCACGCCGCCCACCAGGCTGACGCTGCCGAGGCTGCCCTGCGTCACCGCCGTAACGGTGAGGGTCTCGCCAACGTCCGGTGCGGTCGAGTCGTTCGCGAGCACGTTGACCACCGTGGCGCCCGAGTCCTCGTCCACCGTGATGCTGTCGTTGTTGGCGGTTGGAGGATTGTTGGTGCTCACCGTCACCGTCACCGTGGCGGTATCGCTGCCGCCGTTGCCGTCGCTTATGGTGTAGGTGAAGGCCGTCACGCCGTTGAACCCGGCGTTCGGCGTGAAGCTGACCGAGCCGGCGGTGAAGCTGACGCTGCCGTTGGCCGGCTGCGTCACCGCCGTGATGGTGAGCGTCTCGCCGACATCGGGCGCGAAGGTATCGTTCGCCAGGACGCCGATGGCGTTGTTGCTGCTGTTGAATGCCACCGTGGCCGCATCGTCGTTGGCGGTGGGCGCGTCGTTGACCGGGTTCACCGTGATCGCCACCGTCGCCGCCGCGCTGGTCGCGCTGCCGTCGTTGACCGTGAAGCTGAAGCTGTCGGCGCCGTTGAAGTTGGCGTTCGGCGTGTAAGTCAGGTTGGGCGCGGTGCCGGAGAGGGCGCCGTTGGTCGGGCCCGTGGTGACCGCATAGCTCAGCGGGCTGTTCTCCACGTCCGAACCGGCCAGCACGATGACGAGCGCCACGTCCTCGTCGGTGGAGACCGACTGGGCGTTGGCCACGGGGGTGTCGTTCTGCGCGTTGACCGTGATGCTCACCGTCGCCGGGGGGCTGCTCACCGTGCCGTCGTTGACCGTGAAGGTGAAGCTGTCGGCACCGTTGAAGTTGGCGCTCGGCGTATAGGTCAGGTTCGGCACGGTGCCGGACAGGACGCCGTTGCTCGGACCCGTACCGACCGCGTAGCTCAGCGGGTTGCCGTCGACGTCGGAGCCGGTCAAGGTGATCGGCAGTGCGGTGTCCTCATTGGTCGATACCGACTGCGCATTGGCCACCGGCGCATCGTTCTGCGGGTTGACGGTGATCGACACCGTGGCCGCGGTGCTGGTATTGGTGCCGTCGTTCACCGTGAAGGTGAAGCTGTCGGCGCCGTTGAAGTTCGCATTCGGCGTGTAGGTGACGTTCGGCGCGGTGCCGCTGAGTGCGCCGTTGGCCGGGCCGCTGGCGATGGCGTAGGTGAGCGGCTGGCTCTCCGGATCGCTGCCCGTCAGCGTGATGGGCAGGGCGGTGTCTTCGTTGGTCGCCACGGACTGCGGCGTGGCGGTCGGGGTCTGGTTGACCACCGGCGGGATCACGCACAGGTTCAGGCCCCAGCTCTGCAGCGTGCCGGTGTCCTGGCGTCCGGAGTCGGTGATGCGCAGCGTCCAGGTGCCGTTCGCGGCCTGGCCATCGAAGGCCGACAGCGGGTTGCTCGGCCGGTAGGTGCCGCCGCCGGTGGGCGGGCACGGCCACGCGCCGGCGGCGGCCTCGTCGTCCAGGTTCAGGTTGAAATTGTCCTGATCCGCGCACGAGCGGGCCATGACCTGCACGTTGGTTGCTGCGGGGCTGATCAGGTTGAAGGACAGGTCGTTGATCCAGGTGTGGGTGCCGCTCAGGCTGACCACGTTCACGTCCACCAGCGTGCCCGTCACCGCGCTGGTGAGCGTGGAGTTGGTGACGCCCGGCGTCGGGTTGCTGGGGTTGCCGCTCGCATCCGTGATCGCCAGCGGGACATTGGTGCTGTTCACCACCTGGCACACCAGGTTCGCGGTGGTGAAGCTGGATGCGGCGGAGTTCGTGCCACCGCCGCAAATGTTGCTCGCGCGCACCCGCCAGTGGTGCTGGGTGTTCGGCGCGAGCGCCGTACCGAGGGTGTGGCTGGTGCCCTCAACCTGGGCGGTGTAGACGATGTTCGAGAAGCCGGCGTCAGTCGCCACCTCGAGGGTGTAGGAACCCGCGTCGGCCACCGGGGTCCAGTTCAGGGTCGGCTGGATCGCGACACCCGTCGCCCCATTGGCCGGGCTGGTGTTCGACGGCGCGGTGGGCGCGCTGCCGACGGTGCTGAGCACGGCGAAACCCTGCGCGGTGTTGCTCGGTGCCGCGCCGTCCACGGCAGTGAATTGCAGGGTGTGGACGCCGGAGTTCCCGGTCAGGCCGGACAGCGTGTAAGTGCTGGATTTCGTGGGGTGGACCACCGGGTTCGTGCCAAAGCTGCCGCTCGATCCCAGGGGCAGGCCGCTCGCGGAAAGCGTTGCGCTGCCGAGGAAGCGGTCATCCAAAGTGACGGTGAACTGCGTGCTGTCCGTGCTCGCCGTGCACATCTCCTGCTGGCTCGGCGCCACGGCCAGCAGGATCGGGCAGTTGCCACCGAAGCGCGTGTTGCCGAGTTCAAGCGCATCGCGCAGCTGCACCAGGCCCCAGCCGGTGACGCGGTCCCAGCCTGCTCCGTAAACGAAGTTCGTGACCGGCTGTGTTCCGGTGAGGTCCTTGGCGGTGTCGCGCAGCAGCTGGCGGATCTGCTTATTGGTGACCGTGGCCGGCCCGCCGCAGCTGTCCCAGATGAAGCCGACCGCGGCGGCGACGCCGGGCGTGGCCATCGAGGTGCCGCTGTAATAGTCGTAGCCGCCGTTGCAGGTGGTGCAGCTGGACCCGTTGTCCGCGATGACTTCGGTCGGGTCATTGATCGCCGTCGCGAGCAACTCCTGGCCTTGTGCCTGCGAGAGGCTGATCGCGGGGATCGAAGGCTGGGTGCAGGCACCGGCGCAGGTGCCGCCGAAACTGCCCGGCGCATTGTTGTAGATGAGGGCCGCGACGCCGCCCGAGTTGCGCACGTTGTTGACCTTGACAGCGAAGTTCACACTGCCGCGCTGGCACAGCACGACGCGCCCGTTCCAGCCGGCGTTCGTGGTGTCGCACAGGCCGCCGCTGACGAGATCGGCAGTCACCGTACCCAGCCCGGCTTCTTCGATGTGCGCGCCGCTGTAGACGATGCTGTTCGCGCTGGCCTGGTAGACCGGCACCGCGCCATTCGGCGCCGGCACGGTCGAGAGTACCTGCACGCCGCCACCGGCCAGTTCCACCACGTCCCACTCGGTGTTGGCCCGCGGGGTGGTGTTGGCCGGCGTGCCATACGCCGAGGCCGGGTACTGGGTGAAGTCCGCGGCCAGCTCGTTTTCGTCGATGGCCGCCACCGACACCACCGACTCGTAACTGGCCGGATAGCTGGCCGTGGTATTGCCGTCGTTGCCGGCCGCGGCGATGTTGAGGATGTTGTTGGTGTCGTAGAGCGACTGGAAGATCGCCTCTTCGGTCGCGCTGGCTCCGCCGCCCAGGCTCATGCTGAGGACGTTGGCACCGGCGTCACGACAGGCCTGCGCGGCCGCGCCGAGGTTGGACTGGCCATTCACCCAGACGCCTGAGTTGTTGAAGATCTTGACGATGAACAGTTCGGCGCCACCGGGCATCACGCCGACCACGCCGACGGTGTTGTTCATCGCGTTCGCCGTGCCGGCGACGTGCGTGCCGTGGCCGTTGCCGTCGAAGTGCCACTGCTCGCCGGTGATCTGCGAGACGCCGCTAGCCGTGACGCCGACGAAGTCGTCATGGCCGGTATCCGGGCCGGCGCCATCGATGTCGTAGTAGAAGCCCGTGTCGATGATGCAGAACTTCACGCCCGAGCCATCCGGCTCACCCGGGTCGACGTTGCCGTCGCGGTCCTTGTCCCAGATGTCGCGGGCCTGGAACTGGTCGATGTTCCAGGGCACGACCTGCGCCAGCAGCTTGTGTTCCGGCACCGGCTCGACCAGCAGTACGTCGGCCTGGCGCGTCAGCGCCTCGACTGCCGGTTCCGGCATCATCACCGCAACCGTGTCGAAGTCCTGCAGGCGGTGGGTGACGTCGCCGCCCTGTGCCTCGATGGCGCGCTCGATGCCCTGCGCCCGTCCCTTGCGGTAGCGGACGTAGAACGGCTTGCGCTCCACCGCCTTCGCCGCCAGTTTCTCGGCGGACAGCGCGGTCTCGGTGGCCAGATAGCCCGGCTCGGCAGCCTGGACCAGGGAGTTGCACCCGCCGGCCAGGGTGGCGGCGAGGGCGAGGTAGAACGGCGTGCGGATCAGCATGATGGACCTTGTCGGCGATGGACGGCACCCGGATCGAGTCCGCGTCCGTCATTCGCGCGACCGTTCCAGCGTCGCCGGTCCGTGTGGGACACGTGCGGCGACGAACGGACGCGCAGCCGACGGGCGTCGGACACGTCTCTTGCGGTCGCGATTTCCCCTGTGACCTTTCCGGCTCCGACATCCCGCCGGACCCGGCGCACCCCCGGAGGTGCGCTTCAGGATTCAGTATTGTGCGCGCTGGCAGCGCGCCACCGAGTCCCAGATCACAATTGTTTCAGGCGAATCCACGCAAGACAAGCGCGGCGCGCAGCGCTACGGAGCCGCCGCGAATGTGCCCTGATCGATGGCGCGCGCGCCGGAAGCGGCGTGGCGATTCAGCTGAAACTCTGTTCGCCGCCGCTGGCGAAGGCATCCGCGTAGGGATCGTGCTCGCCGCCGGCGCCCTCGGAGAGGCGGATCTTGAGCGCCAGGCCATCGCGCGAATCGGCCTTGCGCAGGGCTTCCTCCAGCTCGATCTTGCCTTCCTTGTAGAGCCGGTACAGCGCCTGGTCGAAGGTCTGCATGCCGTCCTGCAGGGAGCGGTCCATGGCTTCCTTGATCTCGTGCACCTGGCCGCGGCGGATCATGTCGCGGATGAGCGGGGTATTGATCAATACCTCGACCGCGGGCAAACGCTTGCCGTCCTTTCCGATCACCAGGCGCTGGCTGATCACCGATTTCAGGTTCAGCGCCAGGTTCATCAGGATGTTCTTGTGCGCCGATTCGGGGAAGAAGTTGAGGATGCGCTCGAGCGTCTGGTCGGCGTTGTTGGAGTGCAGCGTCGCCAGGCACAGGTGGCCGGTCTCGGCGAAGGCGATCGCCGCCTCCATCGTGACCTGGTCCAGGATCTCGCCGATCAGGATCACGTCCGGCGCCTCGCGCATCGCGTTCTTCAGTGCGTTGTGGAACGCGTGCGTGTCGAGGCCCACTTCGCGCTGGTTGACGATCGACTTCTTGTGCTTGTGCAGGAACTCGATCGGATCCTCGATGGTGAGGATGTGGCCGGAGGAATGGATGTTGCGGTAGTCGATCATCGCCGCCAGCGAGGTCGACTTGCCCGAGCCGGTGGAGCCCACCACCAGCACCAGGCCGCGCGGCTCCATGATGATGTCCTTCAGGATGTCGGGCAGCTTGAGCTGCTCGATGCTGGGGATCTCGCTCTTGATCGCGCGGATCACCATGCCGACTTCGCCGCGCTGCTTGAAGACGTTGATGCGGAAGCGGCCGGCGTCCTTCACCGCGATCGCCATGTTCATCTCCAGGTCGCGCTCGAACTGCGGCACCTGGCCCTCGTCCATCAGCGAGTAGGCGATCTTCTTCACCATGCCGGCCGGCAGGCCGGTGTTGCCGAGCGGGTAGAGCTTGCCCTCGACCTTGATGTGTACCGGAGCGCCCGTCGTCAGGAACATGTCCGACGCGTTCTTCTCCGTCATCAGCTTGAGGAAGTAGCCGATATCCATTGCCAAAGCTCCCCTGTCCAGCGCGGCGTTCTGGTAACGTGCGGCCCACGTTGCGTGCCGGATCGCGGATTTCCACAATGACCCGGCCGGGGTCGCGAGACACACATGTTATGACACTAACCGTCCGAAAAATCCACGCGGCGACCGTGATCGCCGTCGCGCTGTCGGCCTGTGCCAGCACGCCGCCGCCGCGCGATGACCTCGATCGCGCGCGCACCGCGATCGAGCAGGCCGCGCCGGCGCGCGGCTACGACGAGTACCTGCTGGCCCAGGGCCGCCTGCGCCAGGCCGAGGCCGCCTTCGGCGAGCGCAAGTACGCCCTCGCGTCCGAGCTGGCCTTCGAGTCCGAGCTGGCCGCGAAGCTGGCCGAGGCACGCGCCCGCGCCGCCGCGCGCCGCGCCGAGGTCGAAGCGCGCATGGCGGAGAACGCCGCCTTGCGCGCGCAGCTGCTCGGTCGGGAGGGTCGGCGATGAAGCGCGCGGTCCTGATCCTGCTGCTCGCAGCGCTGGCTTCCACGCCGGTCCTGGCCTCGGATGAAGTGGAGGCTGTGTTGCAGCGCCTGCAAGCCGACGTGTCCGAGCTCGAGTCCGATCCCACCCTGGGCCGGCTCGCCCCGGCCGAACGCCTGCAGGCGCGCGATGCCCTCGCAGCCCTGGCCGAGGCCACGCGGCGCGAACGCGCGCATCGCCTCTTCGTCGCCGAACACCGTGTCGCCCTCGCCAAGGCGCGGGCCCAGGTCGAGCACTACGAGCAGCAGCTCGAACAGCTCGGCCGCGAGCGCGACCAGATCCTGCTCGAAGCCGCCCAGCGCGATGCCGAACTCGCGCGCCTGGAGGCCGAGAAGCTGCGTCTGCAGAGCCTGGCCCGGGCCGAAGAGGCCGAGCGCGCCCAGCTCGCGGCGGAAACCGCACGCTCCGAGAGCGCGGCCTCGATGGCCGAAGCCGAGCAGGCGCGCCGTCTGGCCGAAGCCCAGTCGCGCGAGGCGCAGCTGGCCCGGCGCGAGGCCGATCTTGCCCTGGCGGCGGCCGAAAGCCTCCGCCTGCAGCTGCAGACCATGACCGAAAGCAGCGACTCGCGCGGACGCTACATGGTCCTCTCCGGCGCCGCCTTCGCCTCCGGCCAGCACCAGCTCCTGCCCGAGGCCCGCGCCAACCTCGACCGCGTGGTCGAGTTCGTGCAGCGCTACCCGGACCGTCCGGTGCGCATCGAAGGCCACAGCGACAGCCGCGGCAGCCCCAACCTCAACCAGGCCTTGTCCCAGCGCCGCGCCGAATCCGTCCGCCAGGCCCTGATCGAGGACGGCGTCGAGGCCAGCCGCATCGAAGCCATCGGCTTCGGCCAGGACCGCCCCATCGCCGACAACGGCAGCGAGGAAGGTCGCGCGCAGAACCGACGCGTCGAGATCGTCGTGGTGGAGTAGGGCGGATTCCCGACCCGCCGCCCTCGCCACCGCGCATCGCCAACCCAGACGCCAAGCGGCGAATTGAAAACCCGCCTGCGGGACGCACGGGGCCGTCTTTCGCGACCACTTGCCCCGAGGCGGGACCAGGAGTAGGGTCGGGTAACCGCGCGGAAAGGTCCCCGCGGCCGTCAGGATGCCAGGCCAGTGAAGAACGCAAGCCCGCAGCCGGAGCACGCCGCCTCAGTCAGGAAGGCGGGTGACGGCAGCACGCGCGGCACCCGCCTGGACCGGACCACATCGCCAAAGATCCCTGAACGCCCTGGCCGGGCAACCGGCCGGGGCGTTCGCTTTTGACGCCACAGGAGGTCGACCGATGTTCGAAAATCAGCCACAGAACGAGATCGAGGCGCTGATGAAGCGCGACACCGAGTTCCGTCAGCTCTATCACCGCCACCGCGAACTCGACAAGCAGGTGCTCGATGCCGAGCTGGGCGTGCTGCCGCTCGACGATGCCACGCTCGCGCGCATGAAGAAGGAAAAGCTGTTCGCCAAGGATCGCCTCACGCGCCTGTTCGAGGCGCGACGGTCCACGCACTGAGGCTGTCATTGGCGCGGACCCGGGCCCGCGAAGGCGGGCGGGTCCGCGCAGTGGGCAACGTGACCGCCCGTCACCTGCAGGCGCTGCCTGCCGCTCCCGCGCTGGCCTGACGCATCTGCCCGGCGTCATGCCGCAAGGGCCATTGGCCCCCGCGCCGCCCGCCCCGTATCATCCCCGCCTTCACGAATCCGCCACGCGACGCCCCCTGCGGCGCGCACGGCACCGCCCGCGGGGAGTCCTTCGATGCCCATCAGCAGCAGCGTCCTCGACCTCATCGGCGAGACGCCGATCGTTCGTGCCCAGCACCTCGACACCGGCCCCTGCGAGCTCTACTTCAAGCTCGAAAGCGCCAATCCGGGCGGCTCGATCAAGGACCGCATCGGCCTGTCGATGATCGAATCGGCCGAGCGCGCCGGCAGGATCAAGCCGGGCGACACCCTGGTCGAGGGCACCGCCGGCAACACCGGCATCGGCCTGGCGCTGGTGGCGCAGCAGAAAGGCTACAAGCTCATCCTGGTCGTGCCGGACAAGATGAGCCGCGAGAAGATCTTCAACCTCAAGGCCATGGGCGCCGAGGTGGTGCTGACCCGCTCGGACGTGGCCAAGGGCCACCCGCAGTACTACCAGGACCTGGCCGAGCGCATCGCGCAGGAGACGCCGGGCGCCTACTTCATCAACCAGTTCGGCAACCCGGACAACCCGGCCGCGCACGAGCACGGCACCGGGCCGGAGATCCTGCGCCAGATGGCCGAGGTCGGCGGCCTCGACGCCATCGTGTTCGGCTGCGGCAGCTCCGGCACCATGACCGGCCTGTCGCGCTGCTTCGCGCAGCACTCGCCGCGGACCGAGCTGGTCCTGGCCGATCCGGTCGGTTCCATCCTCACCCAGTACATCAACGAGGGCGTGCTCAGCACCAAGTCAGGGACCTGGCTGGTGGAGGGCATCGGCGAGGACTTCCTGCCGCCGATCTCGGACTTCAGCCGGGTCAAGAAGGCCTACGCCATCTCCGACGCCGAGAGCTTCGCCGCCGGACGCGAGCTGCTGCGCAAGGAGGGCATCCTGGGCGGCTCGTCCAGCGGCACCCTGCTGGCCGCGGCGCTCAAGTACTGCCGCGAGCAGGGCGAGAAGAAGCGCGTGCTGGTGTTCGTCTGCGACACCGGCAACAAGTACCTGTCGAAGATGTACAACGACTACTGGATGTTGGACAACGGCTTCATCCAGCGCCAGCAGCACGGCGACCTGCGCGACCTGATCCTGCGTCCCTACTCGCAGCGCGACACCGTGGTGGTGGCGCCCAGCGACGCGCTCACCGTCGCCTACCAGCGCATGAAGCTGTACGACGTCAGCCAGCTGCCGGTGATGGAGGGCGATGCCATCGTCGGCATCATCGACGAGTCCGACGTGCTGCTGCACGTCTACGGCGACGAGACCCGCTTCCGCGATCCGGTCTCCACCGCGATGGTGAGCAAGCTCGAGAAGCTCGACGTGAAGTCAGCGGTGGAGTCGCTGCTGCCGCTGTTCGACAAGGGCCATGTCGCCATCGTGATGGACGGCGCGAAGTTCCTCGGTCTGATCACCCGTATCGACCTGCTGAACTACCTGCGCCGGCGGGTGCAGTAGCGCGCCATGGCTGAGCGTCTCCCGTAGGAGCGGCTTCAGCCCCGACCCGCGCCCGTGGGCGCTTCGGAACTGTCGCAACCCACGGCACGAGGATGCGCCGTGGTCGCGGCTGAAGCCGCTCCTACACCGGCCCGTCGAGCCGCACGCAATCGCTGCAGACGCGTGGCTCCGGCATCA
>JANJTY010000344.1 GCA_024710865.1 Lysobacteraceae bacterium
TCCGCCTCCAGGCGCTCCACATCCATTCGCGCCGCGTCGAGCTGCGCCCGCGCCGCCTGCAACTGCGCACCGGCGGAATCCGCCTCCTGCCGCTTCGCCTCGACCGCCGCATCGCTGAAGAAGGCCTGCTCGCCCAGCGCCGCGTAGCGCTGCGCGTTGCGCCCCGCGAGTTCCTGACGAACCTCCCCATCGCGCACCTGCGCACGGGCCGCCGCCAGCGCATGAACGGCGCGTGCTGCAGCCGCCCGCGACGCCGACAGGCGCGCGTCCAGTTCCACCGGATCCATCTCGGCGAGCAACTGCCCCGCCCGCACCTCGCTGCCGACGTCCACATGCACCGCGAGGACGCGCCCGGGACTGGTCGGTCCGATCGCGTAACTCCTCTCCGCCTCCACCGTTCCGACCCCGAACACGGCGTTCTCGAACGCCCCGCGCTCAACCACCGCCGTGGTCACCCGCACCGGGGCCAACGGTCCGCTCCGCACCATCAGCAGGACGAATCCCGCCAGCAGTACCAGTCCAAGCGCGGACAAACCGACCACACGCAGGACAGGCCGCTTCATTCCCGCCTCCCGACGACGCCGGCCAGATAGACCTCGAACACGCCATCGGCCGCCGCTTCCACGCCGCGCATGCTGCCCGCAAGCATCGACTGCATCACGAGCCCCTGGATGGCCCCGATAAAGAGGGTCGCAGCGTGCTCGACATTGAGCTCGCGCCCCACTACCCCACGCTCCTTGGTGCATTTCAGCACCTGCAACAAAGTTCCGCGGTAACTTCCGAGCAGCGCCCTGATGCGCCGTTTCACCGCGCTGTCGCCCGGCTGCTGCAGTTCGTGGAAGATCAGGCGCGGTGCGCCCGGGTGAGCAACGGCGAAGCCGATGTGCGCGCGAAACATGGCACGGAGTTGCTCGAGCGGATCACTGCTGGAAAGCGACGCCTCCTCGATCGCTGCAAGCAGGTTCTCCTCGATCCATTCGGCCACCGCCAGCCAGATCGCCTCCTTGGTCGGGAAGTGGCGGAATACCGCCCCTTGGGTCAGCGCCATGGCCGCGGCGATGCGTGCGGTGGTGATGTCGGCGGGGCTGCTTTCGGCAGCAAGGGCGAGCACGGCCTGAACGATCTCGGCCTGCCTGAGCTCCGATGAGCGCCGGATGCGCGGGGAGTCCATCGTGACACCTTGCAAGTAAGTAATCGATTACTAGCTTAATATAAGAAAACTAAGATGTACACCCGGCAGATCGGCAGCCCCCCGAATTCGTGCGATTGCCTTGACGCTTCCCCGGCCCGGGGCGACGAACCTCAGGCTTCGATCTCGCGCGCCTGTTCGATCGCTTCCTCGATCCGGTCCACCGCGATCACCCGCATGCCGGCAATCGCCTGCTTCGGCGCGTTGGCCTTCGGAATGATCGCCACCGTGAAACCCAGCTTCGCCGCTTCCTTCAGGCGCTCCTGGCCGCGCGGTGCCGGACGGATCTCGCCCGCCAGCCCCACCTCGCCGAACACCACCAGCTCGCGCGGCAAGGCCCGGCTGCGCAGCGAGGACACGATCGCCAGCAGCACCGCAAGGTCCGCCGCCGGCTCCGCGATCTTCACTCCACCCACGGCGTTCACGAACACGTCCTGGTCGAAGCACACCACGCCCGCATGGCGATGCAGCACCGCCAGCAGCATCGCCAGCCGGTTCTGCTCCAGCCCCACCGACAGGCGACGCGGATTCGGGCTGTGCGCGGCGTCGACCAGCGCCTGGATCTCCACCAGTAGCGGGCGCGTGCCCTCCTGCGTCACCAGCACGCAGCTGCCCGCCACCTGCTGGCTGTGCTGCGACAGGAAGATCGCCGACGGATTGCTCACGCCGCGCAGGCCGCGCTCGGTCATCGCGAACACGCCCAACTCATTGACCGCGCCGAAGCGGTTCTTGAACGCCCGCACCAAGCGGAAGCTGGAATGCGTGTCGCCCTCGAAATACAGCACCGTGTCGACGATGTGCTCCAGCACGCGCGGCCCCGCCAGCGTGCCGTCCTTGGTCACGTGCCCGACCATGATCAGGCAGGTGCCGCTCTGCTTCGCGAAACGCGTGAGTTGCGCCGCACATTCGCGCACCTGCGCCACCGAACCGGGCGCCGACTGCAGCGCCTCCGAATACACGGTCTGGATCGAGTCGATCACCGCAATGCGCGGCTTCGCCTCCTTCAGCGTTGCGAGGATGCGTTCGAGATTGATCTCCGGTAGCAGCTTCAGCCCCGCCGGATCGAGCTGCAGACGCTGCGCGCGCAACGCCACCTGCTCGCCCGACTCCTCGCCGCTCACATAGATCGCCGCCTGCCGCGCCGCGAGCGCCGACAGCGCCTGCAGCAGCAGCGTCGACTTGCCGATGCCAGGATCACCGCCGATCAGCACCACGCCACCGGCAACCAAGCCGCCGCCAAGCACGCGATCGAACTCCTCGATCCCCGTCGGTGTGCGCGGCTCCTCGCGCGGTTCGAGCTCCGCGAGCGACTGCAACTTGCCGGTCGTACCGGCCAGCGCCGCGAACCGGCTGTTAGCCGGCGCCGCGGCCTCGATCACGGTCTCGACCAGCGTGTTCCAGCCCTTGCATTGCGGGCACTGGCCCTGCCAACGTGGCGCCTGCCCGCCGCACTCGCTGCAGACGAAGCTCGTCTTCGCCTTCGCCATCACGCACTCACGTCATCGACCGCCATGCGCTTGAACTCGGCCACCGCATACTCCGCGAACGTCGTGATCAGACGGGAACGGAACTTGTCGCGCGGCACGATCACCTCGAGCGGCGTGTACTGGCGCGGCTCCAGCGGAATCCCGACCAGGCGCCCCTCGCGGATGTCGCGCTGGATCGCTGCGCGCGACGCGATCGCGAAACCCATCCCCTCGGCCGCCAGATACTTCACCGTCGCGAGACTGCCCAGCTCCGCGCAGATCGTCAGCTCGTCGATACCGATTCCCGCCGCGGCAAAGAAATCCTCCGCCAGCACGCGGATCGCGTTGCCCGGATCGCGCGTGATCAGCGGGTGCCCCTTCAGCGC
>JANJTY010000380.1 GCA_024710865.1 Lysobacteraceae bacterium
CGACCCCGACGACGCCTCGATCACGCGGGCCGTCATCACCATGGCGCATCACCTCAAGCTCAAGGTGGTGGCGGAAGGGGTCGAGACCGAGGGCCAGCTTTCCCTGCTGGTGGCCAACCGCTGCGACCAGATCCAGGGCTACTACTTCAGCCGCCCGCTGCCGGCGGACGCACTGGAGGCCCTGCTGCGCGAGGGGCGGAGCCTGCCATCCGGGCTGCTGCGCTGCGGCGAGCGTCCGCGTGTCGTGCTGTTCGCCGGCCCGGTGCCGGAGACGCTGGCCGTTCGCCTCGGTGAAGCCTGCCGCCGCGTCCTGCGCGCGCCGGATGCGGCGCAGGCGCACACCCTGCTGGCCGGACACCGTGTCGACGCGGTGCTCGTCCGGGGCGATGCCGAGGGAGTCGAGACGTTGCGCGTGGCCCAGCGCCTGCAGCCTGACGCCGAGCGCATGGCGCTGTGCGATGCCGCGGCCTGGGGCCGCATCGGCGAAGCCTTTGCCGCCGGCATCGTGCAACGCTGTTTCCCCCTGGCCACCGAGGGGGGAACCCTGTTTGCCGCGCTCGAGCCCCTGCTGCAGGCGCGCGAGCGCAGCGAGGCCGCCCTGCGCCCGGGCGAGGAAGCGCTGCCGCCCGGCAGCGAGCGCCTGCGCCTGACGGAAGCGGTGGCACGCCTGGAAGCCGAGGTGGCCAGCCTGCGCGCGCGTGGCGACACTGCCCTGGGGCTGCTGCAGGAATTCACCCAGTACATTCCGTGGCCGCTGCTCGGTGTCGATGACGAAGGGATGATCGCACTCAGCAACGGCCCGGCCGATGCGCTGTTTGCCGAACAGTCGACCCTGCTCGGCCAGTATGCCGGCGAGGTTCTGCCGCCCGCGCTGCTCGCCGTGCTGGGAGCGGAAGGCGAGGCACGGCGGGGCGAGGCCGTCCGCCTGGGGCATCGCGACTATCGCGTGCACCTCAAGCCGCTGGACCGGACGATGCCGGCGCGCGGCCGGCTGCTCCTGCTGATTCCCGAGGAGGCCAGCTGATGGCAACGAAAACGATTCCCCTGGAGGAGGCGCTTCCCGGCATGCCCCTCGCCGCGCCCGTGCTCGATGCCGGCGGCGGCGTGCTGCTGCCGCGCGGCGCCACGCTCGACGAAGCGGTGCTGGCCAGCCTGCGCCGGCGCGAGATTGCCGAGGTCTGCGTCGAGCTGCCCGAGCCGCCGCCCGATCAGGCCGTGCGCGAGCTGATGCGTGCCGCGGTGGAGCAGCGTCTGCGGCACCTTTTCCGGACCGCCGGCGACGGCCCGGCCTCGCGCAGCCTCTACCAGGCCGTGCTCGACTACCGGCTGGAGAAGCTGCAATGACTCCGCTGCCTTCCCCGCGCTCGCTGACCATGCAGCGGGTGCTCGACGGCCTGCGCCAGCTGCCCTCGCTGCCCGTGGTCGTGCTCGAGGTGCTGGAAACCTTCGAACACGCCGACGTCGATGTCGACGCGCTGGCACGCCGGATCGCCCAGGACCAGGCCATCGCCGCGCGCGTGCTGCGCATCGCCAATTCGTCGTTCTACGGCCTGCAGACGCGGGTAGGGACGGTGCAGGAAGCGGTGGTGGTGCTCGGCTTCCGCAGCGTGCGCGCGATGGTGGTGTCGGTCGCGGCGACCAACTGCTTCTCGCCGCGTGCCTGCCCGGGCTTCGATCACGCCGCCTTCTGGCGGCACTGTGTCGGCGCCGCCCTCTGCGCGCGGGCGCTGGCCCGGCCGGCAAAGATGAATGCCGAACTGGCCTTCACCGCCGGCCTGCTGCACGACATCGGCGGGCTCGTGCTGGTCACCTGTTTCCCCGACGAATACGCCGCGACCCTGGCCTACGGCGAGCAGCACGACTGCCCGATGCTGGTTGCCGAGCGCGACGTGCTCGGTCTCGACCACGCCCAGGTCGGCGAGGCGCTGGCCGAGCGCTGGCGCTTCTCACCGCTGCTGCGCGAGGCGATCGGCGGGCACCACGCGCCGCAGGACTATCCGGCTTCCTCGCTGGCCGGTCTGATCCACGTGGCCGATCTGACCGCCCGTGCCCTCGATTTCGCCAACGTTCCGAACGAGCGCGTCTCGCCGATGTCCGACGTCGCCTGGAACCGCCTGGGCATCGACTGGGCCGATTTTCGCGCGGCGCTCGCGGAAGCCGACACCGGCTTCGAGGAAGCCTGTCAGATCTTCCTGTCGCGCTGAGCGGCGAGCGGCAGGCAAAGCCGCGCGCGCAGACCGCCGCCCTCGCGCGGCAGCAGTTCCAGCCGGCCGCCGTGCTGCCGCGCGATGCGCTCGACGATGGCCAGCCCGAGGCCGGTGCCGGTGGCGTTGCTGCGCGCGCCCTCGAGGCGGGTGAAGGGGCGCTTGAGGCGCTCCACCTGTTCCGGCGGAATGCCCGGGCCGCGATCCATGATCTCCACCCACGCCTCGCCATCGACCATCCGGGTGCCTGCCTCGATCTCGCCGCCGCCGTATTTGCGGGCGTTTTCCAGCAGGTTGCCGAGCGCGCGCGCGATGGCCTGCGGGCGCAGGGGCAGCGGCGGCACCTCGCCGAGTTCCAGGCGCAGCGTCGCCGTGCCGCGCTGCAGGCCGGCCGCCGCCTGGGCCAGCAGGGTGTCGAGATCGCAGGTCCGGGGCGCTTCGCCACCGTCACCGCGCGCATAGTCGAGAAACTGGCCGATGATGGCATCCATCTGCTCGATGTCGGCGCTCACCGCATCGCGCGCCGCCGCGTCGGGGATCGACAGTTCGGCTTCCAGGCGCAGCCGGGCGAGCGGCGTGCGCAGGTCGTGCGAAATGCCGGCCAGTACTTCCGCCCGCTCGGCGTCGATACGCCGCAGATCGTGCGACATGCGGTTGAAGGCCTCGGCCAGCTGCTGCAGTTCAAGTGAGCCGCGTTCGTCCAGCGGTGCCGGATGACGGCCGCGACCCACCTCGGCGGCGGCCGCCGCCAGTGCGCGCAGCGGCTGCGTGATGCGCGAGACGATCAGCCAGGCCACCAGCAGGGCCAGCACCAGCGAGGCTCCGCCCCAGGCCAGCCAGTGCCAGGGGTACTGCCGGGCTGCGTGTTCGCCGGGCAGCATCACCCAGTATTCGTCGCCGGCATCCTCCGGGCTGTCGCCGTCGATGGTGAAGCTGACCCAGATGCCGGGCTGCCCGAAGACGGCGCCGGCGAAGCGCGTGCGCGGGCCGAGCTGGGCCAGCACGGCCTCGCGCATCAGCGCGAACATCGGCCGGTCGGGCAGCGGCTCGACCGGATCGTCCGG
>JANJTY010000401.1 GCA_024710865.1 Lysobacteraceae bacterium
TGCCGTCCTTCTGCTTGACCGTGTGGATGCGGTCGCGCCGGCCGGTGAGGATCTTGTGCGGGTAGCACTGGTGGCCCACGTCCCAGACCAGGCGGTCCTCGGGCGTCTCGTACAGGTAGTGCAGGGCGACGGTGAGTTCGATCACGCCGAGACCGGCGCCGAAGTGGCCGCCGGACTGCGCCACCTGTTCGATCAGGTAAGCGCGCAGCTCCTCCGCGATGGCGGGCAGCTCGGCCTCGGGAAAGCGGCGCAGGTCGGCCGGGACGGCGATCTGCGACAGATGGGGATAGCGCTGGGAATCGATCATGATCCGGCAATTATCGGGCGGCGAGGGCTTGCGGGCCAGTGAACGCCCCTGGAGGGGCGAATTCCGGGCGTGCGCGGGGTAGGATTCGGGCAGACAGGGGCAAGCCGGACCGGGCGTGAATCAGGATCCAGAGGCTACCCGCGTCACCGGACCGACCGGGTCGGTTGACGCGGGCGACAGCGTCGGAGCGGGCGGCACGCGCCGCATCGGCCCCTGGCGCACGCTCGGCCTCCTGGGCGAAGGCGGCATGGGCGTGGTCTACCTGGCCGAGCGCAGTGACGGCGCCTTCGACCGCCAGGTGGCGCTGAAGCTGCTGCGCCCGGGCCTGGACGCCGGCAGCGTCGAGGCCCGCTTCCTGCAGGAGCGGCGCACCCTGGGCGCGCTCGATCACCCCTACATCGCGCGCCTGCTCGATGCTGGGCGCAGCGACGACGGCCTGCCCTACTTCGCAATTGAGCGGGTCGAGGGCCAGCCGATCGATGCCTGGTGCCAGAGCCATGGCCTCGATCTCGATGCGCGCATCGCCCTGTTCCAGCAGGTCTGCGAGGCGGTGCAGTACGCCCACGGGCGCCTGATCGTGCACCGCGACATCAAGCCCTCGAACGTGCTGGTCGATACCGAGGGACGGGTGCGCCTGCTCGACTTCGGCATCGCCAAGCTGCTCGACGACACCGGTGAGGCCGCGCTGACGCGCGCCTCCGAGCGCTTGCTCACCCCGCAGTACGCCGCGCCCGAGCAGCTGCTGGGCCAGCCGGTGGGCGTGGGCGCCGACGTGTATGCGCTGGGCATGCTGCTGTACCTGCTGCTGGCCGACGAGCTGCCCTACCGCCTCGCCGGCGCCACCGCGATGGAGCAGCACCAGCTGGTCTGCGAACGCGAGCCGCCGCCGCCCAGCGCGCAGAGCAGCGATCCCGCGCGCGCGGCGCAGCTGCGCGGCGATCTGGACCTGATCGTGCTCGCTGCCCTGCGCAAGGAGCCGGCCCGTCGCTACGCCTCGGTCGAGGCGCTCGCCGCGGACCTGCGCCGCTGGCAGCAGGGCCTGCCGATCACCGCGCGGCCCGACACCCTCGGCTACCGCGCCCAGCGCTTCGTGCGGCGCAACCGCCTGGCCGTCGTCGCCGGGGTGCTGGTGTTCCTGTCGCTGGCCAGCGGCCTGGCCGCCAGCCTGTGGCAGGCGCGCGAGGCGGACGCGGCGCGGGCGCTGGCGGAGCAGCGCTACCGGGATGTGCGCGGCCTGGCCAGTTCCTTCATCACCGACATCGACGCTGCCCTGCTGACCGTTCCAGCGTCCACCAGCGCGCGACGCCTGCTGGTCGAGCGTGCTCTGGCCTACCTCGACAAGCTGGCCGGCGACGGTACGAACGACGCCGGCCTGTTGCTCGATCTCGGCACCGGTTACGAGCGCATCGCGGAAATCTACGGAAGCCCGTACGAGGCCAACCTGGGCGACATCGAGGCGGCACGGCAGCACGCCGAACGGGCACGAAGCCTGTATGACCACGCCCTGCGACTGGAGCCGGAGAGCGAGATGGCACTGCTGGGCCGGGCTCGGGCTGACCTGCTGCGTGCGGCGCTGGAGGAGGCGCGCACGGGTAGCGAAGGCAGCTCGCTCGATGGCGTGCAGCGCGTGCTGGCGGCGATCGATTCCGGCTCGCCACCGCAGACGCTGTCGCTGCCGCGAGCGCTGGTGTTGCAGACGGCGCTTGTCCAGCAGGGCGGCGCGCTGTTCGCGCTACAGCGTTTTTCCGAAGCCGCGGCCGCACATCGACGGGCCTTGGCGATTTGCGAGGAGGCGCTATCGCGCGCGCCCCCCGACGCGCTAAGGACTTGGCGGCGCAGCGCGGCCGTGGCGCGCCTGCGTCTGGCCAACGCAGCCTGGTGGACCGACACCCCGCCTGGCGATGTGCTGGCCGGGGCGCGCCAGGCCGTCTCCGAGTTCGAGGCGCTGCTGGCCGAGGAGCCCACCAACGCGCGCCTGATGCGTCAGGTGGCCGCCGTCAACGCCGTGCTGACCGTGATCGTCGCCTACGAGGAAGACACGGTCGAGGCATTCCCGCACATCCGGCGCACCATCAACCTGGCTGCGCGCCTGCTGGAAATGGACCCGGACAACGCACAGCTGCGGCGGGATGCGGCCAACTGGCAGATGCTGGCCTTCGACCTGCTCAACACCGGCCAGAACTGGACTGAAGCGGCACGCTACGCCCAGGACGCGTTCGGCTACTTCGAGCGCCTGCTGCGCGACGAACCGCTGAACCTCGCCCACCGCAGCCGTCTGGAGCACGCGCGCTGCGAGTACGCCCATGGCCTGCGGCGCGGACACGAAGCAGGCTTCGCGGAAGACGTTTACGCGCCCGACCGGATCTGCGCCGAGTTGGCGCCGTGCATGGACGTGCTCGACACGGTCGAGGCGGAACTGCCGCCCCCGACGCGCGAAACCGACCGTTACGAGCGCCTGCGCGCGCTTCATGCGCGCTGCGAGGCGCAGCCCGACGGCAGCCAGCGCCTGCGTTGAGCGCGCGGACTACTTCGGCCGGAAGCGCCCGAACAGCCCGCCCTTCGCCGCTGCGCCCGGGTCGGCCGCGGGCGCAGGCTGTTCCATCTCGGCCTGGCCGCTGTACAGGTTGGCGTTGACGAAGTCGGTGACCTCGGCCAGCGGTACGCCGGCGCCGTCGGCGATCTCGGTCAGCGACTGCGGGCCCTTCATCATCACCGTGGCGATGCGGAAGTGCTTGGGGTATTCGCGCTCGATCTGCGGCCACTTGAGCAGACGGTAGCGCTGGTTCGGGTCGAAGCCCTCGGCGATGTGGCCGTGGCCGGCCAGCAGTCCGCACAGCCAGAGCAGCCGGGCGAAGGGCTGGGTGCCGCCGAGTTCACCCTTCAGCTTCTCGAACTCGCCGGGCGTGATCGCGGCCCATTCGTCGCTGCGGATGACGCGCTGGCAGTAAGGCGCGAACGGCTTGAGCGGCGCGGCGCCGAGGAAGGTCTGGCTCTTCGGGTCGAGCACCAGCGGCGGCGCGCCCTCCATGACCAGCTTGACGGGGCCGGGCAACGCGCCTGGGCGCAGGAAATCGGCCAGGACCGGGTCGCGCACCGGGGCGGGCGGGGGGGGCGGAGCCGGAGCGGGTTCCGGCGCGGCCGCGGGGGGAGGGGCGGGAGCAGGCGGCTCAGGCTTGGCCACGGGCTCGCTGCGTGCGGCCGGGGCCTGCCGAGCGGGCTCCGGCTCGACCGCGGCAGCCGGCTTCGGCGGAAGTGGCGCGGGCGTTGCCGTGGGCGAGGGAACGGCGGGCGCTTCGGCCGTCACGCGCTGCGATCGCGGCGGTGCATCCGTCAGTTCGCGCAGCAGCGCGGCGAGCGACTCCGACTTTACCGGATGGCGCAGGATGTGGTCGGCCTCGGCGCGCTCGCCGCTGGTCAGCGCCACGATGCGGCGCGGCCCGTTGTGCTCGCGCAGCCAGGTCATGTGCCCGTACATCGAGTCGACGTCGATCACGAGCACGTCGGCCGACTCCAGCGGCGCCAGCGACCAGGCCTTGCCGGCCTGCGCGTTGGCGGCCTCGAACAGGGCCTTGAGCTGCGCCTCTTCCTGGCTGCCCATGCCGGTAAAACACAGCGTCTTGCGTGTGCTCATCACTCCCCCCGGGGCCGGCCTCGGTCCTGCCCGCCGAATCGGTGGCGAACGGCTGTTGCCACCGGCTTAAACGTCGCCGCAGTGTGGGTAAATCCACCTGCAGCGTCAATGCGCCAAAGGGCCGGGCCGCTCAGCTCGATCGCCGTCGGCGCGGCAGATGGCTCTTCAGGAACTCCATCTGGTCGGCCAGGATGTGGCGGTTGGACAGGATCAGGTGCTCGACCCAGCTCGGGCGGTAGGGCACGGCCAGCAGCGGCATGCCGGCCTGCTGGGGGGTGCGGCTGCCCTTGCGCACGTTGCAGCCGATGCAGGCGGTGACCACGTTTTCCCAGCAGTCGCGCCCGCCGCGCGAGACCGGCACGACGTGGTCGCGGGTCAGCTGGTGGCGGGGGTGGCTGTGGCCGCAGTAGAGGCAGAGCAGGCTGTCGCGCGCGAACAGGGCGGCGTTGGTCAGGGCGGGCGCAGGGTCGATGGCAAGCTTGGACGCCGTGCCGCGCGAGGCCACGATCGGGTGCAGCTCGATCATGCTCTGCCGCCCCAGGGCCCGGTTGTGGCCGCCGTGCAGGGTCAGACAGGGGGTTCCGAGGGTCCAGGCCACTGCGCCGCGCACGTACAGGCAGACCGCATCCTGCCAGCTCATCCAGTCGAGGATGCGACCGTGCGCGTCAAGCGAAAGCACCCGCGTTCCGTGGATGGAACCGCTGGAGGACACGACTTCGGCCAGCATGCGAACTCCTTCTGGAACCGCACCCGTCCCGCGCCCGCTGGCGCGGCGGACGGAATCGCGCCGGAGCATAACGGAAATCCGGTTCGTCTGGTTGGCGGTTAGACTGCGGCCCCAGCCGGGGAGACGCACGCATGTTCCATCCCGAGATCGAACCCTTCGACAACGGTTACCTGCAGGTGTCGCCGCGGCACCGGCTCTACTACGAACAGTGCGGCAACCCGGCCGGCAAGCCTGTGGTGCTGCTGCACGGTGGGCCCGGCGCGGGCTGCAGCCCGAAGATGCGCCGCTTCCACGATCCGGCGCGCTATCGCATCGTGCTGTTCGACCAGCGCGGCGCGGGCCGCTCCACGCCGCATGCCGACCTCGACGAGAACACGACCTGGGACCTGGTGGCGGACATCGAACGCCTGCGCGAACTGCTCGGCATCGGGCGCTGGCAGGTGTTCGGCGGCTCCTGGGGCTCGACCCTGGCCCTGGCCTATGCGGAAACCCATCCCGAGCGCGTGTCGGCGCTGGTGCTGCGCGGCATCTTCATGCTGCGCCGTTGGGAGCTGGAGTGGTTCTACCAGGAGGGCGCCTCGCGCCTGTTCCCCGAAGCCTGGGCCGAGTACCTGGCGCCGATTCCGGTGGTCGAACGCGGCGACCTGATCTCGGCCTACCACCGCCGCCTGACCCATGTCGACCCGGCCATCCGGCTGGAAGCGGCGCGGGCCTGGGCGGTGTGGGAGGCCTCGACCAGCTTCCTGCACCAGGACACCGCCTTCATCGACGCGCACCGCAGCGAGGCCTTCGCCCTGGCCTTCGCGCGCATCGAGTCGCACTACTTCGTCAACGGCGGTTTCTTCGAGGTCGAGGACCAGCTGCTGCGCGACGCGCACCGCCTGAAGGACATCCCCGGCGTGATCGTGCACGGGCGTTACGACGTGGTCTGCCCGGTACAGAGCGCGATCGACCTGCACCGCGCGTGGCCGCAGGCGCGCCTGCAGATCGTGCCGGATGCCGGGCATTCGGCCTTCGAGCCCGGCATCGCGCGCGCGCTGCTCGCGGCGACGGCCGGGCTGGCCTGAGGCCGGCGATCCGCTGCGCTGCAATCGTATGCACCCCGGTCCGGACGGCGCGGAGAGCGCCGGCCGATCGGCTAAACTCGCGTTTCTGCTGGCGTTCGCCCCCTCGTGCGGGCGCGCCGGCCCGGACAAGAACACAACAGGACGGGCGCCCGACGCCCGCCGCGGAGGGAATACACGCATGAACTGGATCCAGCAGGTCCTGGAAGAGGATCGCGACCCGGCCGAAACCAGCGAGTGGCTGGAATCCATCGCGGCGGTGATTGGGCGCGACGGCCCCGGCCGCGCGCACCACCTGCTGCAGCGCATGGTCGAGCAGACCCGCCGCGCCGGCGCGCACCTGCCCTTCGCGCCCACCACCGACTACATCAACACCATCCCGCCGCACCTGGAGGCCAAGAGCCCGGGCGATGCGCAGATGGAGTGGCGCATCCGCTGCATCAACCGCTGGAACGCCATGGCCATGGTGGTGCGGGCCAACCGCAAGCCGGGCGAGCTCGGCGGCCACATCGCCAGCTTCGCCTCCGCCGCCACCTTGTACGACGTCGGCTTCAACCACTTCTGGCGTGCGCCCGGCAACGGCCACCCGGGCGACCTCATCGGCATCCAGGGCCATTCCTCGCCCGGCGTCTACGCCCGCGCCTTCCTCGAAGGCCGCCTCAGCGAGAGCCAGCTCGACCACTTCCGCATGGAGGTCGACGGCAAGGGCATCAGCTCTTACCAGCATCCCTGGCTGATGCCGGATTTCTGGCAGCTGCCGACGGTCTCGATGGGCCTTGGCCCGATCGCCGCGATCTACACCGCGCGCTTCTGGAAGTACCTCGAAGCCCGCGGCCTGATGCCCAAGACCGACCGCAAGGTCTGGTGCTTCCTGGGCGATGGCGAGTGCGACGAGCCCGAGAGCCTGGGCGCGATCGCGGTGGCCGGGCGCGAAGGCCTGGACAACCTCGTCTTCGTGATCAACTGCAACCTGCAGCGCCTGGATGGCCCGGTGCGCGGCAACGGCAAGATCATCCAGGAGCTCGAAGGCGTGTTCCGCGGCGCCGACTGGAACGTGCTGAAGCTGGTCTGGGGCAGCTACTGGGATCCGCTCCTGGCCAAGGATGCCTCCGGCCAGCTGCGCCGGATCATGATGGACACCGTCGACGGCGAGTACCAGAACTGCAAGGCCTTCGGTGGCGCCTACACGCGCGAGCATTTCTTCGGCAAGGCGCCGGACACGCGCGACCTGGTGGCCAACCTGTCGGATGAGGACATCTACCGCCTGAACCGCGGTGGCCACGATCCGCACAAGGTCTATGCCGCCTACCACGCCGCGGTGCACACCAAGGGCATGCCCACGGTGATCCTGGCCAAGACGGTCAAGGGTTACGGCATGGGCAAGGCGGGCGAATCGCTCAACCCGACCCACCAGACCAAGAAGCTCGACGACGAAGCGGTGCGCCATTTCCGCGACCGCTTCAAGATCCCGGTGCCGGACGAGAAGCTGGCCGAGGTGCCCTTCTACCATCCGGGCGATGATTCGCCGGAGGTGAAGTACCTGAAGGAACGCCGCGCCGCGCTCGGCGGCTACCTGCCGCAGCGCCGGCAGAAGGCCGACCAGAGCTTCGAGGTGCCGCCCCTGGCCAGCTTCGAGCGCCTGCTCAAGAGCAGCGGCGAGCGCGAGATCAGCACCACCATGGCCTTCGTGCAGGCGCTCAACATCGTGCTGCGCGACAAGGCCATCGGCCCGCGCTGCGTGCCGATCGTGGCCGACGAGGCGCGCACCTTCGGCATGGAGGGCCTGTTCCGCCAGATCGGCATCTACGCGCCGCAGGGCCAGAAATACAAGCCGGTCGATGCCGACCAGCTGATGTACTACCGCGAGGACGCCGCCGGCCAGGTGCTGGAGGAAGGCATCACCGAGGCCGGCGCCTTCGCCAGCTGGATGGCCGCCGCCACCAGCTACAGCAGCAACAACCAGCCGATGCTGCCGTTCTACATCTTCTATTCGATGTTCGGCTTCCAGCGCATCGGCGATTCGGCCTGGCAGGCCGCCGACATGCGCGCGCGCGGCTTCCTGCTCGGCGCCACCGCCGGCCGCACCACGCTGAACGGCGAGGGCCTGCAGCACGAGGACGGCCACTCGCACCTGCTGGCGGGCAACATCCCGAATTGCCGTCCCTACGACCCCACCTTCAGCTTCGAAGTGGCGGTGATCCTGCGCCACGGCATGCAGCGCATGCTGGCCGAGCAGGTCGACGAGTACTACTACCTCACCCTGATGAACGAGAACTACCCGCACCCGGATATGCCCGAAGGCGCGGAGGAGGGGATCATCCGGGGGATGTACTTGCTCAGGGATTCGGGGCGAGCGGGGGTTTCGAGCGGCACTGCCGCGAGCCCGCGAGCGCCCGCCGGCATGCAGGCCGGCGGGCCGGGGAAGGGCAAGTCGAAGGGCAAGGGACCCTGCGTGCAGCTGCTCGGCTCGGGCACGATCCTGCGCGAGGTGATCGCGGCGGCGGAGCTGCTGGACAAGGACTTCGGGGTGTCGGCCGACATCTGGAGCTGCCCCAGCTTCACCGAGCTGCGCCGCGACGGCTGGGATGCCGAGCGCTGGAACCGCCTGCATCCGGAGGCCAAGACGCCGCGGGTTCCCTATGTGACCTCGCTATTGAAGGGCCGCCCCGGTCCGGCGATCGCCGCCACCGACTACGTGCGCATGTACGCCGACCAGATCCGCGCCTTCGTGCCGATGTCCTACACCGTGCTCGGCACCGATGGCTTCGGCCGCTCCGACACCCGCGCCAACCTGCGCCGTTTCTTCGAGGTCGACCGCTACCACATCGCGCATGCCGCCATCGCGGCCCTGGCCGCCGAAGGCCAGATGAACGCCAAGGACGTGGCGCGCGCGATCAAGGAGTACCGCATCGATCCGGGCAAGGCGAATCCCGAGACGGTGTGAGCACCGAAGGCAGGGCTCCCAGGGTCGCCGGGTCTCGCCGGCGACCGCGTCTCAGCTGCGCAGCAGCTTGCCCGGGTTGAGGATGCCGTCCGGATCGAAGGCGGTCTTGATCCGGCGCATGATCGCCAGCGTGTCGGCATCCAGCGCGCGTTCGAGGAAGGCGCGCTTGGCGAGGCCGATGCCGTGCTCGCCCGAGGGCATGCCGCCGAGGGCGAGCACCAGGTCGAACACGGCGGCGAGGCAGTCCTGCGCGCGCGCGGCCTCGGCCGGATCGTCGGGGTGGTAGAGCAGGTTGACGTGCAGGTTGCCGTTGCCGGCGTGGCCGAAGCACAGGATCGGCAGGGCGTGGCGCCCGGACAGCTCGCGCAGGCCGTCGACCAGGGCCGGCAGGCGCATCACCGGCACCACCACGTCCTCGTTGATCTTGCCCGGCGCGAGCGAACGCAGCGCGGGCGAGAGCGCGCGTCGCGCCGACCACAGGGCCTCGCGCTGCGCGGCGTCGCGCGCGCGCTCCAGCGCGACCAGACCCTCGCCCCGGGCGGCGCGCTCCAGCTCCAGCGCCGCGGCCTCCAGCGCGGCGCCCTCGCCGTCGACCTCGATCATCAAGAGGGCGCCGGCGGCGGGCAGGTCGGCGCCGCCGCGCTCGCGCGCCAGGCGCAGGCATTCGCCGTCCATGAACTCCAGGGCGCAGGGCGCGATCGGCTGGCGCATCAAGCGTGCGACGGCCTGCGCGGCGGCGCCGGCATCGCGGTAGAGCGCGCGCAGCGCGGCGAGTTCGGGCGGCTTCGGCACCAGGCGCAGCTCGGCGCGGGTGATCAGGGCCAGGCTGCCTTCGGAGCCGACCAGCAGGCGGGTGAGGTCGTAGCCGCTGGCGAGCTTGGTGTAGGGGCCACCGGCGCGCAGCGCCTCGCCGCTGCCGGCGATGGCGGCAAGGCCGAGGGTGTTGTCGCGACAGGCGCCGTACTTGACCGTGCGCGGGCCGCCCGCGTTGCAGGCGAGGTTGCCGCCGATGCTGGAGAAGGGCGCGCTGGTGGGATCGGGCGGCCAGAACAGGCCCTCGGCCGCGGCGGCGGTCTGCAGCGCGCCGTTGAGCAGGCCGGGCTCGACCACCGCCACGCGCGCGGCGGGGTCCAGCTCCAGCAGCCGGTCCATGCGCTCGAAGGAGAGCACCACGCCGCCCTCGGGCGCGACCGAGGCGCCGGTGGTGTTGGTGCCGCGGCCGCGCGCGATCAGGGCGCAACGCGCGGCGCGGCAGGCCTCTACCACGGACCGGACCTGCTGCGCGTCCTGCGCCAGCACGATCGCATCGGGCAGGCCGCGCAGGCTGGAGTTGTCGTAGCCGTAGGCGATGCGGTCGGCCGCATCGAGCCGCAGCGCATCGGCCGGCAGCGCGTCGCGCAGGCGGCGCTCGAGCGCGGCGTCGTAGCGGTTCAGCGCCGCGCTCATGGCGGGGTCGGCACGGGCTTGCCCTGTTCCCCCAGGGTCTTGGCGACCTTGTCGCGCAGGTAGGTGG
>JANJTY010000402.1 GCA_024710865.1 Lysobacteraceae bacterium
AACTCGATCCGGTACCGGCACTCGCCCACATCGCTCGCCAGACTGGGCCGCAGCCGCGTCATCGCGGCAAGCGGCAGCGTGCCTTCGAAACAGCGTCGCGCGGACACCATGCGCCAGGCGTCGACCGATTCGGGCAGGTCAGCAGGCATAAGCGCGCAAGTATAGGGTCGCAGGGCGGCACGGTCAAACTCATGGGTGCGTCCACGTGCTGAAGGCCGTTTGCCCAAGCTGCCGGCCTGCGTCAGACTGCAGGCCGGCAGCGGGGAATCGCGTGGAAGCCACCCAGGTCATCACTCTCATCGGATTGGTCGCCGTCGCGCTCGGCGTCGGCGGCGTGCTCTGGCTGCGGCAGCGCAGCCAGCGTCGGCACAGCACCCTGGTCAGCCTGCTCGACCAGGTCGACCAGCTCGAAACGCTGCTGCACCACACGCGCGAGCGGATGAGCGCGATGAAGCAGGTCGTAGGGCGCGTGCCCGCCGACATCGCCGCCGTCGCCAATGCCTCGCTCGACGCGGACCAGCGCGTCAAGCAGGGGCTGCGCGACGTGTTGGAGCACCGGCTCTGGATCTCCCGCAGCGCCGACAGCGCCAGCCAGCGCGAGCTGGACGCGGCGTGCGCCGCCCTGCGCCGCGCGCATGACTCGCTGTCCAGCCAGCTCGACCGCCTCGAAAGCGCGGGCGCCGAACTCGAGGACGTGACCGCAGCCGCCGTCGAGGCAGCCGCGCGCGAGCCCGCCCAACTCACCCGCCGCGCCGGCAGCTGATCAACGCAGCTGCACCGGCAGGTCGAAGGCATCCTCGCCCTCGCCCCGCGACCACACCCGTATACCGAGGCGGTAGCGTCCTGGCGGCAACTCGTCCAGGTCGAGCACGGCTTCGAAACCGACGTCCGGGTGGCGCGGATCGTCCGACGCCGGCAGACCCTCCCGCACATGCGCCGCTGGCAGTCCATAGTGGGCCCCGGCCAGGGTCCGGCCGTCCAGGGTTATGCCGATCTGGTCGACGCCGGAGCCGTCCTTCACCGCCCAGCCGCGCAATACGAGGCGGCGTTCGATCGCCTGTTCCGGCTCGATGCCGTAGAAGCGCGCCAGCGCGGGCCTCGGGCAGCGCTCGGCTGGCTGGCTGCCAAGTTCCGTGCGGTAGAACAGGAAGCGCTTGAGCCCTTGGTGCAGGGTCAGCGTGTACGGCGCCGTGTCGAGTCGCACCCGTTCGCACCACTGGCGCTGCCAGCCCGGCCTCTGCTCTGGCTTGGTCGCCGTCTGTTCGGCCACGAACAGGGCGGGCCTGCCTTCGCCAAGACTGCGCAGACCGGACTCGTCCAGGCCCCAGATCGCGAGCTGCAGCGCGCGCCCGTGCTTGGCGTTGAGCGAGTGATCGAGGCTATAGACCGGGCGGCGACCACGCAGGTGGAACGCGAGCTGCGCCGCAAGCATGAAGTTGTCCGCCACGATCACCGCATCGGCCGGCAACGCGTCGAGCTCGCGCTCGACTCGATCGCCCGCTTCGCGCCAGCCGACCAGGTTGTCCGGGAAATAGCGGCTGGCGACAAGTCGCTCCGTGCCTGGCGTCCACGCGGAGGCAGCGAGGTAGGAAATCGCCGCCAGCGTCGAGACCCCTGCCAGGGTGAAGCAGGCCACACGCAGCCGTGACGATGCGTGCAGCCAGACCGCCAGCGCGGGCAGCAGGACGAGGTAGCCAGGCAGGGGCCAGTGAAAGCTCACCCGCTCGGTGTCCGCGAAGAAGCCGAGCACGAACCATCCCAGCAGGGTTCCTCCACCAGCACCCAGCACCCAGCCCTGCAGCGCACTACGGTGGGTGCGCCAACCCTGCCAGGCCCGCAGCAGCACCCACAGCAGCAGCACGAACAGGAGGGGCGAAACCACGAAGGCCTGGATCGGCAGCTGCAGCCAGCCTTCGGGATGAAGCCGCCACGGGTGCCGCTCGACCAGATGGAAGGCAATGCCGGCACCGGCATGGGCAAGGTTGAACCATGCCAGCGGCAGCCAGGCCAGCGCGCCCACGAGCGAGACCAGCCAGAAGCCTGTCGAGCGCAGCAGGCGCGGCATCACCCCCGCCAGCAGCCATCCCAGCCCGAGCGCAAGCGGAACTGCGGCGAAGCGGTAGTGGCTCAGCGCGCCAAGCACCAGCCCCGTGGCCAAGAGCCCCAACGCGGCGGGCGAACTGCCCCGCAGCAGGCGCAGGCCGGCATCCAGGCAAAGCAGCGTCGCGGTCGCCAACGCCACGTCCGGCAAGGCCAGCACGCCCAGCAGTGCCGACAGCGGCATGAGGCAGACCAGGGTCCCGGCCAGCCAGGCCTGCGCGTCGCCGGTGTAGCTGCGCGCCATCCAGACCATCTGCCAGGGCAGCAGCAAGCCCAGCAGGAGGAAGGGCCAGCGCAACCCAAGTTCGCCCTCGCCCAGGGATCCGCCGAGGACGATGAGCCAGGCGGTAGCGCCGGGCAGGTCCGAATAGGCCCAGGCCGGATGCTGCGCCTCCAGCCAGTAGAAGGCCTCGTCGCCGAAAGGCTGCAGCGTGACCGCCAGCGCGAGCTTGGCGAGGGCCAGCACGGACCAGACCTGCAGGAAGGTGCGGCGCGCCGCGATTGTCGATGCCTCCATGACCTCCTCACCCTTGCGCGGCTACACTCCAGCTCGGCACCCCACGGAGCACCGGATGAACGCCCAGGCCCACGCGCTGCCTTCCGCTGCCGCACCCGCCCTGCGCCAGGCGCTGCACGGCGCGATCGCACAGGTCAACGAGGTGGTGCTGGGCAAGCCGCGCGAAGTCGAGCGGGCCTTCGCCTGCCTGCTGGCGGGCGGGCACCTGTTGGTCGAGGATCTGCCGGGACTGGGCAAGACCACCCTGGCGCGGGCCCTGGCGGCGACGCTGGGACTGAGCTTCCAGCGTATGCAGTTTACCGCCGACCTGCTGCCTTCGGACATCCTGGGCGTTTCGATCTACGAACAGGACAGCGGCAATTTCCGCTTCCACCCCGGCCCGGTGTTCACCCAGCTGCTGCTGGCGGACGAGATCAATCGCGCGCCGCCGCGGACCCAGAGCGCACTGCTGGAGGCCATGGCCGAACAGCAGGTCACGATCGACGGCGTCTGCCATCACCTGCCCTCGCCCTTCTTCGTGATCGCGACGCAGAACCCGGTCGACCTCGCCGGCACCTTTCCCCTGCCCGACTCGCAGCTCGACCGATTCCTGCTGCGCCTGCGCCTCGGCTACCCCGACGCTGGCGCCGAGCGCGCCATGCTGGCGGGCAGCGACCGGCGCGACATTATCGCCCGCATCCTGCCCTTGCTCGACACCGACAGCCTGTTGACCCTGCGCCAGGATACCCAGCGCATCCTCGCCAGCGAGGCCCTGATCGGCTACGTCCAGGCCCTGATGGCCGAGAGCCGGCGCCATCCGGGCGTACGCGTGGGACTCTCGCCGCGAGCCGGCCTCGCCCTTCTGCGCGGCGCGCGCGCGCTGGCCCTGCTGCGCGACCGCGGCCACGTGTTGCCCGAAGACGTACAGGACCTGTTTGCCGAGACGGCCGCGCATCGCCTCGTGCCTGAGGCCGAGGCCCAGGACCGCGACCAACTGGCCGACGCCATCCTGGCCGCCGTGCCGGTCGATTGACCATGCTCGCCGCGCTGCGCGAGCGACTCTGGCAGCGGGCGCTGGCCTTCTCTGAGCGCCGCCTTCCCGCCCTCACCCGACTCAAGGCGAGCGAACCGCTGCCGATCCAGTTGCACCGCCGACGCATCTACGTCCTGCCCTCGGGCTTTGGCCTGTTCTTCGGCGCCTTGCTGCTGGCGATGCTGATCGGCAGCCTCAACTACAACAACAATCCAGCCCTGCTGCTGACCTTCCTGCTGATGTCGGCGGCGCATACCGCCATGCTGCAGGGATTTTTCGACCTGCGCGGGCTGCGCCTGACCGACGCCCACGCCGAGCCGGTGCATGCGGGTGGCATGGCCCGTCTGCGCCTGCGCTTCGAACGCGAGGACCCGCGCCGCTGCCGCGGCTTGGTGATCGGTCGCGCCGGTGCGTGGGCGCGGCTCGACGTCAGCGAGCATGTCGCCGAAACCATCCTCGACATGCCCGCGGAACGACGCGGCCTGGTTCCCGTAGGTCGACTCCTGGTCGAAACCCGCCAGCCACTCGGGCTGGTTCGGATCTGGAGTTGGGTCCACCCGCAGGTTTCCGTGCTGGTCTATCCGCGACCCGAAGACAACGCGCCGCCTCTGCCGGACGTGACCACGCGCAGCGGTGCGCACCTGCGCCGAGGGCCGGGCGAGCAACTGCACAGCCTGCGGCCCTATCGCCAGGGCGACCCGCTGCGGCTAGTGGCCTGGAAGCGCAG
The DNA here is from genome assembly GCA_024710865.1 of Lysobacteraceae bacterium. Lineage (GTDB taxonomy): Bacteria > Pseudomonadota > Gammaproteobacteria > Xanthomonadales > Xanthomonadaceae > JANJTY01. The sequence continues at coordinate 4,357 of JANJTY010000402.1, forward strand.
CGCACAGGCGGGCGAGCTTCAGGTGCGCGAATTCGAGCAGCCCGCGGGCGGCGATTGCCTGCTCGACTGGAGCCGCATCGAAGGCCTGGATCCGGAGGCACGTATCGCCCGCCTCACCCGCTGGGTGCTCGAGGCCGAGCGACGCGGCCTGCGCAGCCGCCTGCAGCTTCCCGGCATTGCGCTCGGGCCCGGTCGCGGCAGCGGGCACCTGCCGGCCTGCCTGCGCGCCCTCGCCCTGCAGCCCGGCCATGGCTAGTCGAAGCCTTGACTCAAGGGCCTTTGCGGCGGTCGTCGCCGCCTCATGTGTTGCCCAGTTGCCGCTGTTGATCACGCTGCCCGGATGGCTGTCTGGCCTTCTTGCGGGCATCACCTTCATCGCCTGGCTGCAGGAGCGCCATCGCTTCGCTGTGCCGATTGGACTGCGCATCCTGGTCACCCTGGCAGCCACCGTGATCGTGATCGGAGCATTCGGACATGCCGGCCGCGACACGGGTGCCGGGCTGCTGGCCACCATGCTCGCGCTCAAGCTTCTGGAGACCCGAACGGTCCGCGATGGCCGGCTTGTGATCGCCTTCGCACTCTTTGGCACGGCCGCGTCGTTTTATTTCGACCAGGGCCCTCTGATTGTCGCGCTGGCCGCACTCGGCGCTCCGTTGGGGCTCGCGTCGCTCGCATACCTGGCCGAATCCGAACTACCTGGCCGCCCACCTCCCGCGTTCGCTGCCGTACCCCGCCTGCGCGCCAGCCTGCGGCTGCTTGCCCTGTCGCTGCCCCTGGCCCTGGTGGGCTTGGTCCTGTTCCCGCGCCTCGCCAGTCCGCTCTGGGGATTGCCCGGAGCTGCCACGGATGCGCGCACGGGTGTGAGCGACAGCATGGCGCCCGGCGACATGACCGAGCTGTTCGCCGATGACAGCCCCATCCTGCGCGCCGAGTTCTCCGGCACTCAGCCCAGTCCGGCGAGCCTCTACTGGCGTGGCCCAGTCCTTTGGGAGTTCGACGGACGCATCTGGCAGCGCGCGCGCTGGGTTCAATCGGCCCGGCCTGGAACCCTCCAAGCGGTCGGACCCCTGCTGCGTTACCGGATCACCCAGGAGCCGACCGAGCGGCGTTATGTCTTCGCCCTCGACATTCCCCAAGCCGCGCCAAACGATCTCCAGCTGAATGCCGATCGCACCCTGCTTTCGCCGCGTCCGCTGGACCGCCTTACCCGCCTGGAGCTTGAGTCGGCCCCGAGCTACCGGCTCGACCCGGTCCTGCCGCAGGCGCTCCGCGATCTGGCGCTTCGATTGCCGGACGGGTTCAACCCGCGGGCACGAGCCCTGGCCGAGGGCTGGCGCGCCGAGGATCCAGCCCCGGAGGCGATCGCGCGCGAGGCGCTCGGACTGTTCAACAGGGAGTTCACCTACACCCTACGACCGCCGATGCTCGGTCGCGATAGCGTCGATGATTTCCTCTTCGCCACCCGCGCCGGGTTTTGCGAGCATTTCTCCTCCGCCTTTGCGTTCCTGATGCGTGCAGCCGGAGTGCCGGCGCGAGTGGTGCTGGGATACCACGGCGGTTGGTACAGCGCGACCGGCAACTACTGGCTGGTAGCGAACTCGGACGCGCACGCCTGGACCGAGATCTGGATCGAAGGGCGCGGCTGGGTGCGCGTGGATCCCACTGCGGCCGTGGCGCCCGAGCGCATCGAGTCGGGAAGCGGCGGAAGCATGGCCGAACGTGGCGTGCTTAACGACTTCGTGCGCACCCTCATGCAGCGTGCCGACTGGATGCGACGCGCGTGGAATGATGTCCTGCTCGGATACGACGCGCGCCGCCAGCAAACCCTGCTCCGGCCACTCGGACTGGACGCCCGCGACTGGCGGGTGATGGCCATGGTATTCGGCGGAGCCGCCCTCTTGGCTGTCGGACTTACGATGCTGCTGGCGATGCGCCACGGCGCTGCGCGCGGGGACCCGCTCGCTTTCGAGTGGCGCCGTCTGCGCCAACGCCTCGCGCGGGCAGGCCTCGAAACGCATCCGCATGAAGGACCTCAGCGCTGGACCGAGCGAGCGCTTCGCCGATTCCCTGCCTCGGGTCCGCAACTGGAAGTCCTCAGTGCGCGTTACATCGCCTGGAGATACGCTGGTCAGCGCCTGGATACCGACGAGCGGGCGAGGCTGGCGCGCGAGCTGCGCCGTTTCCGGCCGCGGGCCGATTCCTGAACGCGTGTGGAGCCCACCATGCATCGTGCACTCATCCTGCTTCCGCTCGCCCTTGGCCTCATGGCCTGCGCCAGCGTGCCGCGACCGCTGCAGGGCGCGTTCGATCCGGTCCTGCCGCCCGAGGCCGCTGATCGCGCCGCCCTCGGCGCCGACGTGCGCTGGGGGGGACGCATCCTGGAGATCGAGCCCGGCGCCGATCGCACTTGCCTGGTCGTACTGGCCCAGCCACTCGATGCGGGCTCCCAACCGATCGAGGGAGATCGCAGCCTCGGGCGCTTCATCGCCTGCCGCGCTGGCTTCTACGATCCTGCCGTGTTCGCAAGCGGCCGTTCGCTCACCGTCGTTGGCCGGATCGCGCGGATCGAAACACGCCCCGTCGGCGACTTCGCCTTTGCCTATCCGGTGCTCGAAGCTGCGGTTCTCTACTTGTGGCCGGAATCGCAGGTTGTCGATGTGATCCACGCCGACCTGTTCTGGCCGGTCTACCGACCCTGGCCCTGGGGTGGCCATTACCACCTTCACCGCGTGCCCCGCACGGTTGATCGGGCGCCGCCAGGACACTGAGCTCGCCTGCACTTTGGCCCCATCGGCCGGACGCCACCCCGGCCACGCGCGGGTACGGATTGGGCCGAAGCACGGCGCGCTGCTGTCGCGGCCGTGAGACCACGCGCAGCGCGGCCTTCGCGGCGCTGCGAACGCGCGCACTGCGTACCACGTCTCGAGGTGCCCTGAGGCGATGAATTCGCGCATGCGGCAGGGGCCGACCTCAGCCGCGGCGCGCGGCCTCGATCGCGGCGATGTCGATCTTGCCCATCGTCATCATTGCCTCGAAGGCGCGTCGGGCCGCGGCCAGGTCGGGATCGGCGATGGCCTCGGTCAGGGCGCGCGGGGTGATCTGCCAGGACAGTCCCCAGCGGTCCTTGCACCAGCCGCAGGCGCTGGCCTCGCCGCCGTTGTCGATGATGGCGTGCCAGAGCCGGTCGGTCTCGGCCTGGTCCTCGGTCGCGACCTGGATGGAGAAGGCCTCGCTGTGCCGGAACGCGGGGCCGCCGTTGAGGCCCAGGCACGGCAGGCCGAGCACGGTGAACTCGACCGTGAGCACGTCGCCCTGCCTGCCGGAGGGATAGTCCGCCGGCGCGCGGTGCACAGCCTTGACCGCGCTGTCGCGGAAGGTGCGGGCGTAGAAGGTCGCGGCTTCGAGCGCGTCGCGGTCGTACCAGAGGCAGAGCGTCGCCGGGGCGGTCATGTCGATCTCCGATGCGAAGGGGTGCGCGACAAGCATAGCCGCGCGCGGCTGATCCACCGGCGCGGTGGCACGGCTTCGGTGGGCCGTGCGACCCCGGCTGCGCGGCAGGAGGCGGCGCTCCGCAACGGGGGCTCCGTGTCCTACCATGCGGTCCTCGCCGCCGACGGGAACAGCCGATGCCCCGCACCCCAGCTCTCCGAATCGCCCTGCTTGCCGCCCTCGCCTGCCCGGGCCTTGCCGCGCAGGAAACCGGGCGCGAAGCCGACTGGCCGGCGCGCGTGCGTGCCGACATCGAAGCCGCGGACCGCTGGGTGCAGGACGTCTACCCCGGCTATGTCGATCCCGACGCGTCCGATCTGCCGCAGCGCTGGCGGGCGGCCGTGGACGAGGCGCTGGCGCGCGCGGCACGGGTCGACGACGTGGGCGGCTGGCAGGCGGTGATGCGGGCCCTGGTCCTGTCCCTGCGCGATGGCCATGTCGGCCTGTGGTTGGCCGAAGCCGCGCCGGAGGTGCAGTGGGGCGGCATCGCGCTGGAGCGGCGCGGGGAGCGCTTCGTCGCGCGCCGCCCGCCCGATGCCGAGGCCAGGGGCTTCGACCCGCGCGTGCCGGACGGTGCCGAACTGCTGGGCTGCGACGGCGAGGCGGCCGCGGTGGCGCTTCCGCGCCGGCTCGACGGCTGGGTGGCCGACTGGCAGATCCTGGCGCAGCGTTCCGAGCACGCCAGCGCGCTGTTCGTCGACCGCGACAATCCCTTCGTGCCGCGCCTGCAGCGCTGCGCGTTCAGTATCGATGGCGAGTCGCGCGAGATCCCGATCGACTGGAAGGCGGTCGGCGCCGAACAGCTGGAATCGGCACTGCAGCCCTACCGCCGGATCAAGGCCGCCCAGCCGGTGGAGCTGCGCTTCGGCGACGCGGGCGAAGCCTGGATCGTGGTCGGGACGCTGTCCGATCCCGCGGCGCTCGGCGCCCTGCGCCAGACGCTCGAACGCGAGCGCGAGCGGATCCTGGCGGCGCCCTTCCGGGTGTTCGACCTGCGCGGCAACGGCGGCGGCGATTCGCGCCTGGGCGACGCGCTGATCGAGGCGCTCTGGGGCGCGGACGCGCTGCTGCAGGGCGAGCCCGCCGCGCCCAAGCGCTGGCGCGCCTCGCCGCGCGTGCTGGCGCGGGTGGAGCGCCTGCGCGATCACTGGCGCAGCGAAGCGGGGGCGAATCCCAACCTGCTGCGCATGGCCGAGGATCTGATGCAGCGCCTGCCGGACGCCATCGCCTCGGACCAGGCGCTGCTCGTCGACGGCCCCCTGCCGTCTGCGGTCGCCCCGGCGGCGGCAGGCTCGCGTCTGCTGCGCGAGCGCCATCCCAGCTTCGTCCTGACCGACGGCGGCTGCTTCAGCTCCTGCATCATGCTCAACCAGCGCCTGAAGCGCGCCGGCGCCATCCACGTGGGCGATCCGAGCGGACGCCACACGATGTATGGCGAGGGCTGGTTCTCGCAGACCCTGCCCTCGGGCCTGGCCAGCCTGGGGCTGCCCATCGCGATCAATGCCTACCCGCGCGGCGAGCTCGGCGGCGAACCCACCGAGCACGCCTGGACCGGGGCGGCGGACGACGAGGCCGGGCTGCGGGCCTGGATCGCCACCCTCGCCGCTGCCGCGCTGAAGACGCCCGCCTCCGCGGCCGGGGCGGGCGAGCCGCAGCGCTGAGACTGCCGCGCCTGACGCCCTGCCGCGGCGGCGTGCCGGCGACCGCCCGGAGCGCCTGCGCGCCTCACAAATGCGGCCACCACATCCAGGCGATCGCCGCCAGGCTGCCGGCGGCGGTCGCGAGGGTGAGAACGCCCAGCACGGCCGCCATCGCGTAGCGCGGCATCGGGCCGGTCGCGCGCTCGGCCGCGAAATAGCCCTGGGCCACGGCCAGCGGCAGCAGCCAGCTGGCGAACCCAAGCGCCACGAAGGCGGCCGAGCCGAACTTGATCGAGACGCCCAGGGGCGCCAGCGCCACGGCCGCCAGCATCATGCCGATGCGCAGGAACCAGACGCCGTTGACCAGCAGCCAGAGGCGGATCGCGTGGCGGCGGTGGCTGGCGAAGTCGCGGCCCCGCGCGCTGCGCCAGGCCAGCACGAGGAACACGAGGATGAACACCCCGTTGAGCGCGGTCGACCCGCCGCTCGATCCGCCCAGCTCGGCGCCCCGGATCAGGCTGAGGTAGAAGCCGCTGGCGGTCGCGACCAGGGCCGTGGCCATGAACACGCGTCCATTCCAGCGATGCACGGCCGGCCAGCGCCGGCGCAGGGCCGGCAGCATCTGCAGCAGGCCGGCGCTGGTCACCAGGGCGGCGATGAAGACGTGGATCAGCAGCTGCGCGTTGCCGAGGGTGTCGCCCTCGACCCAGCCCTGGATGTGCGGCCGCTCGTTGAGCGCGGCGAAATCGCCTCTGACCACGCGCGGCGTGTTGAAGGCGAGGATGTAGACGACGAAGGCCCACTGGCCGAGGGCGGCGACCGCGAACCAGCAGGCCGCGGCGAGGGACAGGGCGCGCGCGCCCGGGCGGGGGGAAGACAGGGCTGACATGGAGGACTCCGGCAGTCGGGACGCCGCCAGCATCGGCACGGTCGGGCCCTGGGTCTCGCCGATTCGCGATTCGGCCAGTCGAAGCGGCGATCGCGAATCGGCGTTCGGTTCCGGTTCATCCATGCCCAATGGCGGATGCCCTCCACGCGGGCATCCGGTCACACTGCGCGCCGATCCCCCTGGCTGAGTGTCGCGATGCCGTCGCTGCCGATCCCCGGTCTGACCGCCCTCGTGGTGACCCTGGCGCTGGCCTCGATGCTCAGCCTGCTGCTGCGCCACCGAAAGAGCGACGCCGAGCTGCTGTTCGCGGTGTTCTGCGGCTCGCTGGCCGTTTCCATGCTGCGGCCCTGGGTGCCGACCGATGCCGGCTGGCTGTGGTGGGCGGCGGCGGTGGGCGGCTGCGCCACCTGCAATGCCTACTGGCTGGTGGCGCGGGCCCTGTTCCGCGGCGACGGCGCGGTGGGCACCGCACACATCGCCGTGGCCGCGGGCATCGCGGTCATGATCGTCGCGGTGCGCTGGAGCGCGGCCCAGGGAGCGGAGGCGAACGGCGTCCTGACCGAGGTGATGGGCGCGCTGCTGGAGCTGGCCAGCTCCTCGATCCTGGCCCTGAGCTTCGTCGAGGGCCTGCGCGGCGGGTTCGGCTCCCTGCCGCCGCAGGAGCGCCGGCTGCGGACCGCCTTCCTGCTGACCTTCGGTGGCTGCGTGCTGGCCGCCACCCTCAGCGGCGCGCTAGCGCAGGCCTACCCGGCCCTGGCGCCCTGGCGCCCCGGCGTGATCGCGCTCTGCGCCCTCGCCATCGTCGTCTACACCCAGTGGGCGCTGCTGGTACGGCGGCGGCGGCCGCTACGGGCAGGTGGCCCGGCGCCGCTGCCGGCGCCTGCGGCGTCGCCCACTGCACCCAGCGCCGAACACGCGGCGCTGGCCGCGCGCATCCGGCGCCTGCTGGAAGTAGACCAGGTGTACCGGGAGCCCGAGCTCAAGGTCGCCGACCTGGCCGAGCGCCTCGGCAGCGCCGAACACAAGGTCAGCCGCGCGATCACCGGGGTCCTGGGCGAGCGCAACTTCAACGCCCTGGTCAATCGCCATCGCGTCGAGCACGCCTGCCGTCTGCTCAGCGAGCCCGGCGCCAGGCGTTCGGTCCTGGACATCAGCCTGGATGCCGGCTTCGCCTCGCTCGGCCCCTTCAACCGCGCCTTCAAGGCCGCGACCGGACGCACCCCGAGCCAGTTCCGCGCCGAAGCCGCGGACCGGCGCGGAGGCGGGGAATCGATGCAGGCCACGCCCGCGGGGTGCGGGCACTCCACCGACCCCGAACCTGTGCTTTCGGGGCGGTGACGGGCCGCGCCCCAGGCTGAGCCCTGCCGCCTCGCGGCCGTGTTGCCGAGATCGCGTCCTGGCCCAGCGCGGAACCGCCACCCGCAGCGGAAACCTCAGCCCTCGCGCAGTTCGGCCAGACGCCGCGCGAAGTCGCCGCCCTTGGCGGCGGCCTTCTTGCCGGCGGCCTTTGGGCGCTTCGAACTGGACGCGGACTTCGACGCCGACTTGGCGGCTGGCTTGGGCCTGCCCTCCCGGCTGGACGTGCTTGCGCTGGGTGCCTTGGCGCGGCTGCGCGCGCGCGGCTTGGGCACGGCGTCCGGCTCACCGCCGACGTGGGTCCAGGCCGGCGTGTGCCCGGCCTCCTCCGCGCAGGCCTTGGCGAAGTCCTTCGAGACCGGCCCGCCGGCGTTGCCGCAGAAGAAGCCCAGGGTCGCGTCCGCGTCCTCGGGCGTGATCGGCTGCTCCCAGTCCTCCATCAGGGTGATGTAGAGCAGCTTCTCGAACTCGCCGCGGAAGCGGCGGATCACGGCACCGGGGTCGGGGATCAGCTTGGCGTCGGCGATCAGGCCGAAGTGCACCTTGCCGTTGTAGCTCAGGATCGAGATGCCGATGCCGATCGAGCCGTTCTGCGGCACCCAGAACATCAGTTCGCTGATGCGGCTGCCGGCCATGTAGAGCGGCATCTGCGGGCCGGGAACGTTGGTCGCGACCACGGTGGCCTTGCGGCTGAACAGCTCCAGCGCCATGCGCTGCAGCGCCGGCGTGGTCATGCCGACCGCGGCCAGCAGGCCGAAGGTGACCGCGGCCTGGCGCGCGTTCTTGAGCTCGTGCATGTGCGCCGCGATGCGCTCCAGCCGGCGCAGCGGGTTGTCCTCGCCCACCGGCAGGTCGAGGAAGACCAGGCCGAAGTGGTTGCCCAGCTTCTTGGCGTGTTCGAGCGGACGCAGGTTCACCGGCACGGTGGCACGCAGGGTGAGGCCCTCGATCTCGCCGCCCACGTCCAGCATGTAGCTGCGCAGCGCCCCCGTCGCGGCGGTCAGCAGCACGTCGTTGACCGTGCAGCCGAGCGCCTTGCCGAGGGTCTTGACCTCTTCCAGGTCCATCGGCTCGGCCCAGGCGCAGCGCTTGGAAACGCCCAGCGCGCCCTTGAGCGGCGTGGGCGGATCGTCCGACAGGCTCAGCGCATAGGCCAGCTCGCGCGCGATCTCGCCGCCCTCCTTCGCCAGCACCGCGGCGAGGGAGGGGTTGTGGTACATCGCCATGCCCTTCTCGAACACCTTGCCACCCAGCTTCATGGCCTTGTCTATCTGCGCCATGGCCGGATCGATGAAGCGCTGGGTGACCTTGTGCCCGTCGTCCTTCAGCCAGGCGCGCGGAAGGTCATGACCTTCCTTCGGCTGGGCGCTGACGTCGGTGAGCGACAGCATGACCTGCACCAGGGCGATTCCGTCGGCGTAGCAATGATGGATGCGGGCGATGAGCGCGCTGCCGCCCTGGTAACGCTCCACCAGATGGAATTGCCACAGCGGCTTCGAGGCATCCAGCGGCGTCGAGCCGAGCTGGCTGGCGAGATCCTGCAGCTCGCGCTTGCCGGCATCACCCGGCAGTGCGGTGCGCCGCACGTGCCAGTCGATGTCGAAGTCCTCGTCGTCCTCCCAGAAGGCGGCGGCTTCGAGGTCGACCGCCTTCTGCCGGAAGCGACGGTAGGCCAGAAAGCGCTCG
>JANJTY010000427.1 GCA_024710865.1 Lysobacteraceae bacterium
GATGCCGATCTGCAGGGTTCCGCCATCGCGCACCAGGGTACTGGCGTGCAGGCCGATGGCGAACTCGGCCTCGCTGACCGGGCCGCGCGGCAGGGCGAACAGCTGCGGAGCCGGTCCCGGGATCTCCAGCACCGCGTCGAAAAAGCCGGGATCGACCGCCGCGTCGCCGCCGTGGAAGGGCAGGTCGGGATGGACCTCGGCGATGATGCACGGCCGCTGCAGGCCGCGTCGGCGGAGCTGGTCGAGCAGGTCGAAGGTGACGTCGGGGTTGCAGGCGAGCGACAGGCGCGACCCGCCCGGTTCGCGCGACACCATCTGCACCAGCAGGTTGACCCCGCGCCCGGCCATCGCGCGCGCGACGTGGGTGTAGTTGATGCTGGCATAGTGGCGCTGCGCGTCCGGTGCGTTCAGCAGCATGCCGGACTGCAGGTAGAACTCCTCGACCTGGATGTTGGCCGGCAGGCGGCCGGCCTTCTGCGCCGCGACATGATCGAGCGGCTCGAAGTCCGCGCCGAAATGGCGCTCCAGGAACGGACCCAGGAAGCGGCGTTCCAACTCGCTGCCGGGTTTGGGCGGGGTCAGCGAGAGCGCGGTGGAGAGGTGCAGGTGCAGCGCCTCGTCGGCGGCGACACGGCGGTACAGCGCATTGAGCAGGCGGTGCGGCTTGCCAAGACCCAGGGGCGCGGCGGCAATCAGCCGGGGGCCACAGCGCTGGACGATGCGGTCGACCGCGTCCTGCAGCCGTTCGAGATGCTCGGGCGTCGGATTCATCGAACAGGACGGTCCACACGATGGGAATGCCGCGCACGTTACCCCACGCACGGCCAGGCGCGCGATGCCCGCTCCCCCGCGGCCACGCAGGCCGCGGAGGGGCGGGCGCAGCGGTTCAGAAGCGGTAACCGAGGTGCAGGCCGATGACCATCGGATCCACCGCCACGCCACCGACGTTGGCGCCGTTCACGAACACATCGGCGTCGATGTCGATCCAGCGCGCATCCAGCACCAGCTCCCAGCGCTCGCTCAGGTTGAAGGCGAGGCCGGCCTGCGCCGCCAGGCCCCAGGAGTTGTCGATCTTCACCTCGGTGCCATCGAGCGGTCCGTACTCGCGCTCGCTGAAGGTCCAGGTGTAGTTCACGCCGGCGCCGAGGAAGGGATTGACCTTGCCCTCGGGGTTGAAGCCGTAGACCAGGCTCAGGGTCGGCGGCAGGTGCTTGAAGTCGACCGCATCGGCGCCGTTCAGCGACACGGTGTGCTCGAAGGGGGTGGCGGCGAGCAGTTCCAGGCTGAGGTTGTCGTTCAGGCGGCGGCCGATGATCAGGCCCAGGCCGGTCTGGCTGTCGATATCGGCATCGAGCGCGCCGCCGGCGAGTTCGCCGCTGTTGGACTTGGGATCGACATGGGTGGCGCCGGCGCGGACGTACCAGTCGCCGGCCTGGGCCGGCAGGGCCAGGGCCAGGCCCATCGCGAGGGTGGCGAGGAGAAGGGGCGTGCGGTTCATGCGGATGCTCCAGTGGGGTGGGGATCGGATGTCGGGGCGGCTTTCGCACCGCCGCTGGAGACAGTCTGTCGCGGCCAGACGCACGCGATCTTGAGTTCGGTCAATTGCGTCCGGCGGAGCCGGGTCTAGCGTCGGAGTCCGGGAAACGGCCCGCGGCTTGATTTCGGTTTAGAAAGGTCTAATATAAGGACTGTCTAATAGACAAACCGCCCGACGGCGGAGCGAGGAGGGAGGCGAAATGGCAAGCATCGTGGTGATGGGCGCGGGGCTGGGCGGCATGTGCGCCGCCTACGAGCTGCGCGAGGCGCTGGGATCGGACCACGGCATCACGGTGGTCGGGCAGGGCGATCGCTTCAGCTTCACGCCTTCCAATCCCTGGGTCGCCGTGGGCTGGCGCCAGCCCGAGCAGGTCACGCTCGCGGCGGGTGAATACCTCGGGCGCAAGGGCATCGTCTTCCAGGCCAGCGGCGTGGCGTCGATCGACCCGGTGGCGCGGCAGCTGACGACCGGCGACGGCGAGCGGATCGATTACGACTACCTGCTGATCTGTACCGGCCCGCGCCTGGCCTTCGACGAGGTGCCGGGCCTGGGGCCCGACGGCGGCCACACCCACTCGGTCTGCACCACGCCGCACGCGAGCGAGGCCTGGAAGAGCTACGAGGCGTTCCTGCAGAACCCCGGCCCTATCGTGGTCGGTGCGGTGCAGGGCGCGAGCTGCTTCGGCCCGGCCTACGAGTTCGCCATGATCCTCGACGCCGACCTGCGCAAGCGCAAATTGCGCGACAAGGTGCCGATGACCTTCGTCACCAGCGAGCCCTACATCGGCCACATGGGCCTGGGTGGCGTGGGCGATTCCAAGGGCCTGATGGAATCGGAGATGCGCCAGCGCCACATCAAGTGGATCGTGAACGCCAAGGTGAGCGGAGTGCGCGCCGGCGAGATGACGGTGGTCGAGCACGACGAGGCCGGCCAGGCCAAGAAGGAGCACGTGCTGCCCTTCGCCTACGCCATGCTGCTGCCGGCCTTCACCGGCGTCGATGCCGTGCGCAGGGTCGAAGGCCTGTGCAATCCGCGCGGCTTCGTGCTCACCGACACGCATCAGCGCAGCACGAAATACCCGGAGATCTTCGCCGCCGGCGTCTGCGTCGCAATCCCGCCGGTCGAAGCCACGCCGGTGCCGACCGGCGCGCCCAAGACCGGCTTCATGATCGAATCGATGGTCACCACCATCGTGCAGAACATCAAGGCCGAACTGGCCGGCAAGCCGGCCGACTTCGAAGGGACCTGGAACGCCGTGTGCCTTGCCGACATGGGCGACACCGGCGCCGCCTTCGTCGCCCTGCCGCAGTTCCCCCCGCGCAACGTGACCTGGACCAGGATGGGCAAGTGGGTCCACCTGGCCAAGGTCGCGTTCGAGAAGTACTTCCTGCACAAGATGCGCGCCGGCGTCTCGGAGCCGGTCTACGAGAAGTACGTGCTGAAGGCGTTGGGGATTGAGCGGCTCAAATAGCCGGGATTCGGGAGTCGGGATTCGGGATTCGCTGGAGCAGTCCGCGCAAGACCAGATTACCGAGCCCCGGCCCCATCCAAGCCCGCTTCTGCTTCACCGCTTCGGCTCCACCGCTTCAAACGAATCCCGAATCCCAAATCCCGAATCCCGGAGTAACGCCATGAACCTCGACCGCGTCATGTTCGCCTTTGCCGGCACGATGATCCTGATCAGCGTGCTGCTCACCTACTTCGTCTCGCCCTGGTGGCTGTTGCTGACGACCTTCGTCGGCCTCAACCTGCTGCAGGCGAGCTTCACCGGTTTCTGCCCGGCGGCGATGGTCTTCGCCAAGCTCGGGGTGAAGTCCGGCTGCGCGTTCAAGTAAGGAGACCGACCATGCTTCGATCCGCCGTCCTGATCGGTCTGGCCCTGCTGCTGTCGGCGTGCGGGAACGAGCCCGCAGCGCCGCGCGACAGCGCGGCCGTGCCGCCGCTGGAGACGCTCACCCTGGCGCGCGAGTCGGCGCCGCGCGAGCGGGTCTGGGATGGCGTGGTCGAGGCCGTGCACCAGGCCACCCTCTCGGCCCAGACCGGCGGACGGGTGCTGGAACTGCCCTTCGACGTGAACGACTACGTCGCCGCCGGCGAGGTGGTGGTGCGCTTCACCGACGTCGAGCAGCAGGCCGGGCGGCGCCGGGCCGAGGCTGCGCTGGCCGCGGCCCAGGCCGCCTTCAACGAGGCCGAAGCCGACCACGCCCGCATCGCCGAAGTGTTTGAGCGACGCCTGGTGAGCAAATCGCAGCTCGACCAGGCCACGGCCCGGCGCGATGGCGCGCGGGCCCAGCTCGAATCCGCGCGTGCGGCGGTGCGCGAGGCGGGCGAGGCGGTCGACTACACCGTGGTGCGCGCGCCCTATGCCGGCAGCCTCACCCAGCGCCACGTCGAGGTCGGCGAGACCGTGCGTCCCGGCCAGCCGCTGGTCTCGGGCCTGTCGCTCAACCGGCTGCGGGTGAACGTGGACGTGCCGCAGAGCGAGGTGGACGCCATCCGCGAACACGGACGCGCCGCCGTGCTGCTGGATGACGGCCGCCGCATCGAGGCCGAGAAGCTCACCATCTTCCCCTTCGCCGATCCGGCCACGCACAGCTTCAAGCTGCGCCTGGACCTGCCCGAGGCCGACACCGGCCTGCAGCCGGGCATGATCGCCAAGGCCGCCTTCGTGCTGGGCGAAGCCGAGCGCCTGTTCGTGCCGGCCTCGGCCCTGCTCACCCGCAGCGAGGTCACCGCGGTCTACGTGCTCGCGGCGGACAACCGCGTCGCGCTGCGCCAGGTGCGGCCCGGCCACCGCTTCGGCGAGCGCATCGAGATCCTCGCCGGCCTCGCCGAGGGCGAGCGGGTGGTGCTCGACCCGGTCGCCGCGCGCGGCTGGCTCGCCGCCCCGCGGAGCGCATCGTGAGCGAGCCGCGCATGGGCATCTCCGGCCGCCTCGCGCGCGCCTTCCAGGCCAACCCACTCACGCCGGTGCTGGCCCTGGCCGGCCTGCTGCTGGGCCTGGCCGCGGTGCTGATCACGCCGCGCGAGGAAGAGCCGCAGATCGACGTGACCATGGCCAACGTCTTCGTGCCCTTCGCCGGCGCGCCGGCGGCGGACGTGGAGAACCTGGTCGCCTTCCCGCTCGAACAGGTGCTGTCCGAGATCGAGGGCGTCAAGCACGTCTATTCGGTCTCGCGCCCCGGCATGGCCGCCATCACGGTCGAGTTCACCGTCGGCGTGCCGCGCCAGGAAGCGCTGGTGCGGCTCTACAACCAGGTCTATTCGAACGCCGACTGGGCCCCGCCGGGCCTGGGCGTGGGCCAGCCCCTGGTGCGGCCGATGGGCATCGACGACGTGCCGGTGATGGCGCTCACCCTGTGGACCGAGGACGCCGAACGCGGCGCCACCGAACTGGCCGAAGTCGCACACTCGCTCGAAACCGAGCTCAAGCGCGTGCGCGGCACGCGCGATGTCTACACCCTCGGCGCGCCGACGCGTGCCGTGCTGGTCGAACTCGATGCCACGCGCCTGGCTGCCTACGGCATGGCGGTGGAGGATCTCGCCGCGGCGCTGGCTGCCGCCAACGTCGTGACCGAGGCCGGTCTGCGCGTCGGCAGCGACGGCGCGGTGCCGCTGACCGCCGGGCAGTACCTGGCCGACGCGCAGCAGGTGGCGGACCTGGTGATCGGATTGCAGGGCGGGCGCCCGCTCTACCTGTCCGACGTGGCCGCCATCCGCCGTGGCGCCGACCTGCCGACGAGCTATGCCTGGCACGCGGCGCCGGACGGACGCGCGGGGCCGGCCACGGGCATCGCGCCGGCCGTGACCCTGGCCATCGCCAAACAGCCGGGGCAGAACGCCTCCGACATCACCCGCGCGATCGAGTCGCGCATCGCCGCGATGCGCGGTTCGCTGATCCCCGACGGGGTCGAGGTCACGATCACGCGCGACTACGGCTACACCGCCACCGACAAGGCCATGACCCTGATCCAGAAGCTGGTCTTCGCGACCGGCTCGGTGGTGCTTCTGGTGCTGTTCGCGCTCGGCTGGCGCGAGGCCATCGTGGTCGGCAGCGCGGTGATCCTGACCCTGGCCCTGACCCTGTTCGCCTCCTGGGCCATGGGCTTCACCATCAACCGCGTCTCGCTGTTCGCGCTGATCTTCTCCATCGGCATCCTGGTCGACGACGCCATCGTGGTGGTGGAGAACATCCACCGCCACATGAGCCGCGGCGGCAAGTCCCTGCTCGAAGCGATCCCGCCGGCGGTGGACGAGGTCGGCAGCCCGACCATCCTCGCCACGTTCACGGTGATCGCGGCGCTGCTGCCCATGGCCTTCGTGTCCGGCCTGATG
>JANJTY010000459.1 GCA_024710865.1 Lysobacteraceae bacterium
TCCTGCATCTGCTGCGGCGACTTCAGGTACTGCTCGGCGCTGTAGTCGCGCGGACGGCGCGGATCGCCCAGCACGCGTCCGCTGGCGATGCAGACGCGCGCCTCGTGGGCTTCGAAGTCGTCGGCGTCGAGGAAGCGCACGTCGTTGCTGGCCAGCACCGGCACGTCGGCCAGCGCGGCCAGCTCCAGCGCGGCTTCCAGGTGGCGGTCTTCGTCCGTGCGGCCGCAGCGGCTCAGCTCGAAATAGACTTCGTCGCCGAAGCTGCGCCGCAGGTGCTCCAGTTCGGCACGGGCCTCGTCGAGCCGGCCGTCGAGCAGGCGCTGGCCGATGCCGCTCTCGCGCCCGGCGATCAGGCTGAGCCCGGCGACCGAATCCTCCAGCCACGGCGGCTGGATCGCGACGTGGTCGCCCTGGTGGCCTTCGAGGTAGGCGCGGCTGAGCAGGCGCGAGAGGCTGAGGAAGCCCTCGCGGTTGCGGCAGAGCAGGGTCAGGCGCTGGCGCTGTCCGTCGGCGCCGGCGACCCAGAGGTCGCTGCCTGCGACCGGCTTGATGCCGGCGCCCTGCGCGGCGCGGAAGAACTTGACCAGCGCGAACAGGTTGTTCTGGTCGGTGACGGCGACGGCGGGCAGGCCGAGTTCGGCGCAGCGCGCGACCAGAGCGTCGATGCGCACGGTCGAATCGACCAGCGAGTACTCGCTGTGCAGGTGGAGGTGGACGAAGGAGGGCTGCATGGCCGACGCGTGCTGGGAGCCGGCAGGGTAGACCCGCGGCGCCGCCCCCTCAAGCGCTTGACAGCCAGCTCAGGGAAACAGGCCGCGTTCGATGATGCGCCGCACCGGCGCGAAGCTGCGCCGATGCACCGGACTGGGGCCAAGGCGCTCCAGCGCGGCCAGGTGCTCGGGCGTCGGATAGCCCTTGTGGCGCGAGAAGCCATAGCCCGGATGGGCACGGTCCAGCTCGACCAGCAGGCGGTCGCGGGTGACCTTGGCCAGGATCGAGGCAGCCATGATGGCCGGCTCCATGGCGTCACCGTCGACCACCGTGGTGATGCCGCAGGGCGCGGCCTTGGGGCGCTGGTTGCCGTCGATCAGCGCGTGCACCGGCGCCGGGTCGAGCTGGTCGAGCGCGCGGCCCATGCCGGCCAGGGTGGCCTGCAGGATGTTGCGCTGCTCGATCTCCTCGACCTCCACGATCACGACGCTGAAGGCCAGGGCCTCGGCGCGGATGCGGTCGAACAGGTGCTCGCGCTGGCGCTCGCCGAGGATCTTCGAGTCGGCCAGGCCGGCGATGCGGCGCAGCGGGTCGAGGATGACGGCGGCCACCACGACCGGGCCCGCGAGCGGACCGCGCCCGGCCTCGTCGACGCCGGCGATGAGGTGCGCATCGGGGCGCAGCACGGCGCTCACGCGGCGCGCTCCAGCAGCTCGGCGACGGCCTCGGCGGCGCGGCTCGATGCATCCTGGCGCAGGCTGCGGTGCAGTTCGGCGAAGCGCGCCAGCAGGGCCGGATCCGGCGCATCGGCATCGAGCAGCGGCGCCAGCGTGGCGGCGAGGGTCTCCGGCGTGCAGTCGGCCTGCATGCGCTCAGGTACCAGTTCGAACCCGGCCAGCGCGTTGGGCAGGCTGTAGAGGCGGGTGCGCATCAGGCCCAGCGCGTGCACCAGCCAGTGGGTCAGGGGCGCGATGCGGTAGGCGACCACCATCGGGCACTTGGCCAGCATGGCCTCCAGCGCCGCGGTGCCCGAGGCCAGCAGCACCGCATCGGCTGCGACCAGCGCGTCCTGGGCCTGGCCATCGAGCAGGCGCAGGCGCGGCGCGTCCGGCTGCGCGGCGCGCAAGGCTTCAATGGCCTGCCGGCAGGCGGGCGTGGCGGCCGGGACCAGGATCTCGAGCCCGGGGCGCTCGCGCTGCAGGCGCGCGGCCGTCTGCAGGAAGATCGCCCCCAGGCGCGCGATCTCGCCCAGGCGTGAGCCGGGCAGCAGGGCCAGCACGCGCGCGTCCGTGGTCAGGCCGAGGCGCACGCGCGCCGCTGCGCGATCGGGTTCCAGCGGCAGCGCATCGGCCAGCGGATGGCCGACGAAGACCGCATCGACGCCATGGCCGGCGTAGATCGGCGGCTCGATCGGGAACAGGCAGAGCACGCGGTCGGCGCTGCGCCCGAGCCTGGACGCGCGCCCGGCGCGCCAGGCCCAGACCGAGGGACTGACGTAGTGCACGGTAGGGATGCCGGCGGCCTTCAGACGGCGTTCCAGCCCCAGGTTGAAGTCCGGCGCGTCGATGCCGATGAAGACGTCCGGGCGCCAGTCGAGCAGGCGTTGATGCAGTCCGCGCCGCAGCCGCAGCAGGCGCGGCAGATGGCGCAGCACCTCGGCCAGGCCCATCACCGCCAGTTCGTCGCAGTCGTGCCAGGCTTCCAGCCCCGCCGCGCGCATCCGCGCACCGCCCACGCCGGCGAAGCGCGCCTGCGGAAAGCGCACGCGCAGCGACTCGATCAGCCCCGCGCCAAGCTGGTCGCCGGAGGTCTCGCCGGCGACGAGGGCGATGCGGGGAGAGCCGGGAGTCGGGATTCGGGATTCGGAATTAGCGTAAAGCCCGGGATTCGGGATTCGGGATTCGGGATTCGTAGGGGCAACAGCAGAAGGCGAAGCAGCAGCAGAAGCCGCAGCCGAAGCCGAAGCCGAAGCCGAAGCCGAAGCCGAAGCCGAAGCCGAAGCCGAAGCCGAAGCCGAAGCGACGGGGCTTTGATGATCGGATTGCGCGGCAGCATGCTCCGGCCGGGCGGCAGCTTCCGACTGGCCGGGGCCGGGCGGGGGGCATGAGTCTCCCGCTGTCTGCCTTTGCGAATCCCGAATCACGAATCCCGAATC
>JANJTY010000487.1 GCA_024710865.1 Lysobacteraceae bacterium
GCTCCACCACGTCATCGAGGTTTACAGCGCAAACAGCAACCGCAAGGGCATCTCGATCGAGCTGGCGGTGCGCGACTGGGCGCGGCGCGATGCACAGGCCGCCGCCGTGGTCGAGGAGGTCGATACCTATCGCCTCGAGTGCACCCGCAAGCTCTTCGTCACCCTCGGGCTGTCCGACGACGAGGCCAAGAGCCGCAGCCTGCTGCTCTATGCCTACGTGTTCGGGCAGAGCCTGATGGCCTACGACCGCTACGACCCGAAGGTCGCCGATTTCCGACGCTGGATCGCCGACCGCATCGTTTCCGACTGAACCCGCGACGGCCCGGGCATGGCAGCGAAGCCGCACCGCTCACCCGCCGTCCGCGCCCTGTTCTGGCTGGCCGGAACGCTGGCCCTGCTGCTCGGCCTCGCCGGCGTCTTCCTGCCGGCGCTGCCGACCACCCCCTTCATCCTGCTCGCCGCAGCCTGCTATGCGCGCGCTTCGGAACGCTTCTACGGCCGCTTGGTGGCGCATCCATCGTTCGGCCCGGTCATCGTCGAATGGCAGCAGCACCATGCCATTCCCTGGCGGGTCAAGCGGGTGGCCATCACCGCGATGAGCCTGTCGATCTGCGTGTCGATCTGGCTGGTATCCGGCCTGCCCTGGCTGCAGGCCCTGCTGGCCGTGATCGGCATCGTCGTCGGCGTCTGGCTCTGGCGCAGTCCCTCGCGGGACCGACCGGCCCGCCCCCGGAGCAGCGACTGATGCCCGGCATCCGGCCCTGCCGGGAAGAAGGGCTGGCCGCATTGCGCGACGGAACCCCCTGGGATGTACTGATCATCGGCGGTGGCGCCACCGGGCTCGGCTGTGCCGTCGATGCCGCCGCGCGCGGTTATCGCACGCTTCTCGTGGACGCCCGCGATTTCGCGGCGGGGACATCGTCGCGCAGCACCAAGCTGATTCATGGCGGAGTGCGCTATCTGCGCCAGGGCGACCTGCGCCTTGTCGGGCACGCCCTGCGCGAGCGCGCGCGTCTGCTCGAGAACGCCGCACATCTCGTGTCGCCCCTGCCCTTCGTCATCCCCGCCTGGCATACCGTCGACCGCCTGCTCTACGCCGGCGGTCTGAAGCTCTACGATTTCCTGGCCGGCGGGCACAACCTCGATGCCTCACAACCGCTCGACCGTGCCGGTACCCTCGCGGCCCTCCCCGGCGTGCGCAGGCAAGGACTCTGCGGTGGCGTGCGCTACTGGGATGCGCAGTTCGACGATGCGCGGCTCGCCATCACGCTGATGCGCACCGCCACGGACCTGGGCGCCATCTGCCTCAACCACCTGCCGGTCACCGGCTTGCGCAGGAGCGGTGGACGGATCGACGGCGCCTGGCTGCGGGACAACGAGAGCGGCGAGAGCTTCGAGGTACGTGCGCGTGCGGTCATCAACGCCACCGGTGTCTGGGCCGACGAGGTGCGTCGCTTCGACGAACGCAATGCCACCGCGCTGCTGGCGCCCAGCCAGGGCATTCATCTCGTTCTCGATGCCGACCTGTTGCCCGGTGGTCACGCCCTGCTCGTCCCGCAGGCTGACGATGGTCGCGTCCTGTTCGCCATTCCGTGGCAAGACCGCCTGCTGCTCGGCACCACCGACAGTGCGCGCAACGATCTGCCCGCCGAGCCGCAACCGCTCGCCGGCGAAATCGATGCCCTGCTGCGTTCTGCCGCCGGCGTGCTGGAGCGTGCACCGCGCCGCGAGGATATCCGCAGCGTGTTCGCCGGCCTGCGTCCGCTGCTCCGCCCGCAGGAAACCTCCGCGCACCGCAGGAGTTCAGCACTCTCGCGCGAGCATGCGGTGCTGACCAGTCCCAGCGGACTGCTCACCGTGACCGGCGGAAAATGGACGACTTACCGGCGCATGGCAGAAGCAGCGGTGACCCAGGCTGTCGAGCAGGCCGGCCTGCATCGCTCGCCATGCCGTACCCGTACGCTCGCACTGCATGGCTGCCCGCCTCCGGGCAGCCCCGGGCAACGGCACGCCTACGGCACCGACGCGCCGCTGCTCGCCATGCTGCCGGGCAACGACCGCCGTCTCCATCCCGCCCTGCCCCACACCGAGGCGATGGTGCGCTTCGCCCTGCGCTACGAGGCCGCGCGCACGATCGAGGACGTGCTTGCACGCCGTGTGCGGCTGCTTTTTCTCGATGCCGTCGCAGCCGCGGAAACCGTTGATCGGGTGGGGGAAATCGTTGCCGAAGAACTGGCGCCGCCCCCAGATCGGCTGACCGCGATGCGCGAGACGGCACACGAGGCGGTGCGCCGCCATCTCCCAAGCGCATGAAATCGGTCCGGATGCCGGACATTCGAGGGAAACGCCCCCGATCACGCACGGCATCGCCGGTGCCCGTCAGGCACCGGCATCCTACGTGCGGGGACGCGGAGGACGCGACTGGCTGCCGGCGGCAAGGATGTCCCGATACACCGTCTCGAGCTCCTCGCGAGGAGCCCGGACCAGGGCCCGACAGGCCTTTTCGGGAAGATAGCGATAACGGCGCCGGTCGTTAGAAACGGTGCTCTTCCGCCAGTTCTGCAGGGCCAGCCACTGCCACATCGGCTCGTCGATCTCGTGCGTCACCAGCATCTTGAGATCGCCGCGACAGATATAGGTATTGATGGCCGGGCGAGAGCC
>JANJTY010000490.1 GCA_024710865.1 Lysobacteraceae bacterium
CCGCCCGTGTACGGGGCCTGCGTGCGCAGTCGCCCGCGTGGCCAGGACTGGCAGGACGACTGGTTCTACATTCCTGCAACCGGCTGCGATGGGGCGGGTGATGCCGACACACTGGAGATCCACACGGGTCCCGGCCACGACCGGGTTACGGCGATGCTGGACCGGTACCAGGAACCACTCGATCATCTGTCGCCCTATCCCATGCAGTACAAGCCCTTCTACTGCACTGCCGACGGCACGGAGCTTTTCGGCGTCCCGCGCAACGTGACCGTGGCGATGTTCGAGAACCTTTCTGGCCCTCGGTTCAAGGTGTTCCTCGGCGCCGGGCGCGACCAGTTCTACGGTTCGGACCGGGAAGACACGGTCTACTCCAATACGCGCGTGGAAAGCTGGTACCGGCCGAATCCGTGGTCGTTTCCGATCCTGCGCGTGGACTCTCCAGCCGATCATTCGCGCGACGAGCTGTGCGGCCTCGGTGGCAACGACGTGCTGATCGGCGACCGCGACCCCGCCAACTCCAGCGTCAACGCGCAGGAGTACATCGTGGGGGGCAATGGCTTCGATCAATGCTACGGCGACGTGCCGCCGGCGCTCATGGGGACGCCGTCGACGGCCAGCGAGGGCAGTATCGACGGGCGGGACGACCTGCACTGCGAGTACCAGCGACAGGGCCGTGCGGGACGGATCGCGGATCCCAACCAGTGCGGCGCTGCTCGCTCCAGCCCCTACCGTTGGCGCGACGGAAGCTACTGAGGCTCGGGCGTTCAAGCAAGCCCGCGCGTCCGGCCGAGCCCGGGCGCGTGGGTCGAGTCGTCGTTCGCTCGACCCGGGGCCGGCTCAGTGCGCCGCGCCGGCGCCTCGAATCAGATCCGCCGCACGCTCGGCGATCATGATGGTCGGTGCATTGGTGTTGCCGCCGGGCAGGCAGGGCATGACCGAGGCATCGACCACGCGCAGGCCTTCGACCCCGCGCACGCGCAGCTGCGGATCGACCACCGCGCCCTCGTCGCTGCCCATGCGGCAGGTGCCGATCGGGTGGTAGATGGTCTCGGCCTTGCGCCGGATGAAGGCTTCGATCTCCGCCTCGCCCTGCGTGGCCTCGCCGGGGAAGATCTCGCTGCCGCGGAAGGGTGCGAACGCGGGCTGGGCCAGGATCTCGCGCGATAGGCGGAAGCACTCCTTGAGCATGGCGAGGTCGAAGCCGTCCGGGTCGCTGAGGTAGCTGGCCTCGATCTTCACCTTGTCGCCGGCATTGGCCGAGGCCAGGCGCAGGCGGCCGCGGCTCTTCGGGCGCAGGGCGCAGGCGTGCAGGGTGTAGCCGTCGCCGGGCAGGCGGTTGCGGCCGTGGTCGTCGAGCATGGCCGGGACGAAGTGGAACTGCACGTCCGGCCGCTGGTCCGGCGCCAGGCGCGAACGCAGGAAGCCGCCGGCCTCGGCCACGTTCGAGGTGCCGGGGCCGCGCCGGAACAGGTAGTAGTCGAGGGCCACCTTGAGATCGCTCAGGCGGTCGTAGGTGATGCGCCGGGTGCAGCGCTGCACGGTGCAGATGTCGAGATGGTCCTGCAGGTTGGCGCCGACGCCGGGCAGGTCGACGCGGACCGCGATGCCGTGCCGGCGCAGCTCCTCGGCCGGGCCGAGGCCGGAGAGCATCAGCAGCTGCGGCGAGTTGAGCGCGCCGCCGCAGAGCAGGATCTCCTTCGCAGCGGCCTCGCAGAAGGCGCCGCGTCCGGCCACGCTGTAGACCAGGGCGCTGGCGCGGCCGTTCTCGAACACGATGCGCGAGGCCTGGGCGCGGGTGATGACGCGCAGGTTGGGTCGGCCACGCACCGGCTTGAGGTAGGCCGCGGCGGTGGAACAGCGCGCGCCCTGGCGCTGGGTCACCTGGTAGAAGCCGAAACCGTCCTGGCGCTCGCCGTTGAAGTCCGGATTGAGCGCGTGCCCGGCCTGCTGCGCCGCCTCGATGAAGGTGTGCGACAGCGGATTGGTGTAGATCAGGTCGGAGACGCCGAGCGGGCCGCCGCGGCCATGGTGCTCGCCGGCGCCGCGGCTGTTGTCCTCGGCCTTGAGGAAATAGGGCCGGCAGCTGTCCCAGTTCCAGCCGCTCGCGCCCTGCGCGGCCCACTCGTCGTAGTCGCGCGCATGGCCGCGGATGTAGCACATGGCGTTGATCGAGCTCGATCCGCCCAGCACCCGGCCGCGCGGCCACCAGAGCTTGCGTCCATCGAGGTTGGGTTCTGGCTCGGTCGAATAGTCCCAGTTCACGCCCTTCTTGCCGACCAGCTTGGCGATGCCGGCCGGCATGTGGATGAAGGGGTGCCAGTCGCGCGGGCCGGCCTCGAGCAGCAGCACGCGGGTGCCGGGGTCTTCGCTCAGGCGGTTGGCCAGCACGCATCCGGCCGAGCCGGCGCCGACGATGATGTAGTCGTACACGGGTTGCGTCGCTGCGGGAGAGTCCCGAGCATGGGCGCGGGCCGGTAGAGTTTTTGCTCCAGAGGCCGGACGCATCGCGCGAACCGCAGCCTGGGTCACAGGGCTCGCCGGAAGGCCACGCCCTGTGGCTACAATGCGCCGCGAGGGACGGGGTCCGGGGGAATCCATGTCGACGATCGAACGAGAAGAAGGCGCGCTCGCCGGGGCGGTGCTGTCCGCGGCCCTGCCGGCGCGCGGCAGCCTGCTGCCGCGCCAGCTTTCCGACGCCGAGTTCGCCCTGTTCGCGGCCGCCGGCAGCCGCCGCGACATCGCGGCCGGCGAGCTGATCTTTCGCCGCGGCGAGCTGGGCCGCAGCATGTTCGTGGTCGAGTCCGGCCAGGTGCGCCTGGAGTTCGGCGACGGCATGCCGGACAAGCTGATCGGTCCGCGCGAATACTTCGGCGAGCTGGCCCTGTTCATCGGCAACCACGGCCGGGTCGCGAACGCCGTCGGCGCGGGCGCGGCGCGCCTGTGCGTGATCGAGAGCGCCGCCTTCGAGCGCCTGCTGCAGGCCGAACCGGCCCTGCTGGCGCGCTTCATGCTGCGATCGTTCTCCTATCTCGTGAGCAGCGAGCAGCAGCTGATCCAGAGCCTGAAGCGCCGCAACGAGGATCTGATGCACACCCTCGACTCGCTGCGCCGCACCCGCCACGAGCTGGGCGCGACGCGCCAGCTGGTGCTGAGCGACGAGCTGACCGGCATGGCCAACCGGCGCGGGCTGTACCGTCGCCTGGAGGAACTGCAGGCGCAGGGCCACGAAGGGAGACGGCTCGGCTTGTTGTTGGTCGACGTCGACCGCTTCAAGCAGATCAACGACCGGCTCGGTCATCTCGCCGGGGATCGCGTGCTGCAGGCGGTGGCGGATGAGCTGCGCAACGCGGCCGGGGCCGACGACCTGCCGGCGCGCCTGGGCGGCGACGAGTTCGCCCTGCTGGCGCAGGTGGCCGATGCCGGCGACCTGGCCAACCGTGCCGTGCGCCTGGTCAGTGCGGTGCGCAGCCTGGGGCTGCCGGCCGGCAGCGAGAGCCTGCGCATCAGCGTCAGCGTCGGCGGCTGCCTCGCGCCCGAGCAGGTCGACTGGTCGACCTGGTACAGCCAGGCCGATACCGCGCTGTACCAGGTCAAGGGCCAGGGCGGCGACGGCTGGCGCCTGGTCGGGTAGGCGTCCGGCATCCCCCGATTGGGGGAAATGCTGGCCGAGTGACGCCGGATCACGCCCGATCAGCCCTGTTTCGGGCGCGCGCGGCTGGCACTGCGGCGCGGAACGTCCCACAATCGGACGCTCGGGATTCTCCGGCGGGACGCTTCAGGCGAATGGACAGCAACCGGCCACCGCAAGCGCAGGCGCAGGGCGCCGGTGCGCAGGTGCCGCAGATGCGCGCGGTGCTGTGCGCCGACCTGGTCGATTCGACCGCCCTGGTCGAGCGCCTCGGCGACATTCCTGCCACTGAGCTGATCCGCCGCCACGATCGCCTGGCGCGCGACCTGCTGCACCGCCATCGCGGGCAGGAAATCGACAAGACCGACGGATTCCTGATCCTGTTCAACCGCGCACTCGATGCGGTCGCATTCGGGCTCGACTACCAGCGCGCCCTGCGCCAGCTCGGCATCGAGGTCGGTCAGCCGCTGCGGGCTCGGGTGGGGATCCACCTCGGCGAAGTCCTGCTCTGGGAGAACCCTGCGCACGACGTGGCGCAAGGCGCCAAGCCGGTCGAGGTCGAAGGCCTGGCCAAGCCGGTTGCGGCGCGCCTCATGAGCCTCGCCGCACCCGGCCAGATCCTGCTGTCGGGCGCCACCTTCAACCTTGCGCAGCGCGCCGCGGGCGAACTGGGCGAGGTGGCGCGCAACGTGCGTTGGCTGACCCATGGCCGCTACCACTTCAAGGGCGTGCCGCAGGCGCAGCTGGTGCATGAGGTCGGCGAGGCCGGCATCGCGACCCTGCGTGCACCCTCGTCCACCACCAAGGCCTGGCGCGATGCGCCGTTCTGGCGCCGGCCGGGTGCGATCGTGGTGGAGGCGCTGGCCGCGGTGCTGGTGCTGGCGGCGGCGCTTTACCTGACCCTGCGCAGTTCGCCGGTGATTGCCTTCGCCGAGCGCGACTGGCTGGTGGTGGCCGACCTGGTCGGCGAGGTGCAGGACGATCGCTTCGAATCCGCGCTGGTCACCGCGCTGCGCATCGGCCTGGACCAGTCGCGCCGGGTCAATGTGCTGTCCGAACTGGCCACGCGCGACGGCGCGCGGCGCATGGGCCTGGCGCCGGACGTGGATCTCGATCGGGCCCGTGCTTCCGAGCTCGCCGTGCGCGAGGGCGCCCGCGCGGTCGTCGTGCCTTTCGTGGCCGAAGTGGGCGGGCGCTTGCGGATCGGCATCGACCTGGTGGAGCCGTCGTCCCAGCGCGTCGTGCTGACGCGCCACGCCGACGGCGAGGGCGTCGACTCGGCCCTGGCGTCGCTGCAGGAGGTCACCGACGCGCTGCGCCAGACGCTGGGCGAGAGCCTGGCCGACATCCAGTCCAGTTCGGAGGCGCTGGAAAAAGTCACCACGCCCAATCTGGACGCGCTGCGCGCCTACTCGCTCGGGCAGCAGAGCCTGGGCGGCGGCGACCTGGGCAAGGCCCTCGCACTGTTCGAACAGGCCCTCAGCCTGGATCCGGCGTTCGCCCTGGCGCACGGTGGCGTGGCCCGCGTTCGCCACGCGCAGGGCGACTATGCCGCGGCGATCGAGGCGATGCGGCGCGCCCTGGCCGACCCCGAGCGACTGACCGACCGCGAACGCCTGTACGCCCAGGCCCAGCTGTCGTCGCTGTCCTGGGAGCCGGAGTACATCGAGCGCTGGCGTGCCCTGACCAGCCTCTACCCGGACTTCCACATCGCCCAGCACAACCTTGCGATCA
Source organism: Lysobacteraceae bacterium (assembly GCA_024710865.1). Taxonomy (GTDB): domain Bacteria; phylum Pseudomonadota; class Gammaproteobacteria; order Xanthomonadales; family Xanthomonadaceae; genus JANJTY01. The sequence goes on from JANJTY010000490.1 coordinate 5,363, forward strand.
TGTTGTGGAACGTCGGACGTTACGCGGAGATGGTCGAGAGTGCGTCGCGCGCAAGCAGCCCGCAAAGCGTGACTCGGCCGGTTTCGCTCTACATCAAGGGCATCGGCCTGCTGGCGCAGGAACGCCTAGAGCCGGCGATGGAGGCCTTCGAGGAATCGGTGAGCCTGGGGTTCAAGGGGTTCTCGGTCGAGCACGCCGGCGCACTCGCGGCCCGGCGCCGTTTCGACGAAGCCCAGTCCGTGCTGCGGCGGATGCCCTCGGCGGCACCCTATGTCGAACTCACTCGCCGTGTGGCGGAGCTGGGATTCACCGTGGACCGCGGCGACTGGACAACCGCCGCGCGCCTGTCCGCCGACCTGGCCGCCGAAGCCGGCGAAGCCATCGGCTACCAGTGGGCCCTGCGCGCCAACGCCCTGGCGGCCGACCGCGATCCGGCGCGGGCCGAGCAGCGCCTGGCGCTGCTGCGCGCGACCCTGGAGGAGCTCGCAGACGCCATCGAGGCGCGCGGCGCGGCCCTGCACCCTGGACGTGACGGCATCGCATTGGCCTACTTCGCCTACCTCGCCGCCCGCGATGGCGATGAGGACCTGGCGCAGCAGGCCCTGGGCGTGATCGAGCGCTGGCCGGTGATGGCGGGCCAGCGTCCAGTGGCCAATGCCGTGGCCATCGCGCGCGCGCGGCTCGATCTGCTCGCGAATGCGCCCGAGTCGGCGCTGGAGCGTTTGGCGCCCTTCGTCGGCCAGGGCGAGCTGCTGCTCACGCGCGTGCTGGAGGCCGAGGCCAGGGTCGCACGCGGCGACCACCGTGGCGCGCTGGCGCTGTTCGAAACGATCGCGGCCAGCCGCGGCCTTGCCTATGCCGAGTGGGGCGCCGACCACCTGCTGCTGGTCGAAAACCTGGTGCAGGTCAACCGCGCCCTGCTGCGTGCCGCGGAGATCGCACTGCTGGCGGGCGACCGCGAGGCGGCGAGCCGGCACCTGGCGTCGTTCCGCGCCGCCTGGCCGACGCTCGAGGGTGCGCCCGACCTGGCCGGGCGCACCGAGGCACTGGCCGCCCAGCTGGCTACACCTTGAACAGGATGATCCCCATCGTGCTGGTCACGTGCTGTGCCATGGCATCGGCATTCTTGGCGATCTCGTCCTTGGCGGGCAGGGTCACCTTGCCGGGCAGGCGCTGAGGGTCGAACGCCACGCCGTATTCCCCCAGAACACCGCTGGGATCGTTTTCGAAGCGGGCGCGGAAGCTGTCGTCGGTGGCGAGCTTCTGCAGCAGTTCCCTGACCTTGTCGTCTGACATCGTGTTTCCCCCCTGGTGGATGGTTGGGGCAGCGCCCTCATGGCCCCGCCCAGCTGCCTTTTACCCCTGCGTGGCCGCTGCGCGCAACGCATCGGCCGGAGCGAAGGGCTCGGGCACGAGGTGCAGGGTGTCGCGGCGCGGATCCGCAATGCCGATGCCGCAGGCGCCAATGGCGAACTCGACGAGCGGATCGAGCCGCAGCTGCGTCGCGATGTCGGCATCGTTCACCGCGCCGGTGAAGAAGGCACCGAGGCCGGCTTCGGTCGCCAGCAGGTACAGCGTCTGGCTGAGGTGGCCGGCGTCGATCAGGATGGCCTTCAGGGCCTTGGGGTGGCGGCGGTATTTCCAGAAGTTGCGATGCCCGCGCGCGGCGAGGAAGACCAGCGCGTGGGCCTCGGCGAAGTAGGACTGGCCGATGGTCAGCGCATTGGCCAACTGGCGCGCGCGCGTCTCGTCCATCGCCTCCAGCAGGGCCAGGCGGTGGGTGTCGGCTTCGTAGTGGTAGAAGCCCGGGGCGAGGCCGCGCACACGCACCAGCAGCGGGTAGGCCTCGATCGGATGCAGGGCGCCGCCGGAAGGGCTGGTCTTCTTCACCGCCACCACGTCCGGCGCCAGCTCCAGCGTGCCCATGGCGCCGAAGCTTCCGCGCAGGACCCGTCCCAGCTGCGCGGGTTCCAGCCAGGCATCCTGGTCGAAGTGACGCGTCGTGCGGCGTGCCTTGAGGACATCGGCCAGCGCACCCTGCAGCGGCTCGGGCGGCAGCGGCACACGCTCGCGCGCGTCCTCGCGGCGGTGGAAGTGCGGCGGTGGCGGGCCATGGCGATCGATCACGGCCTGCAGCCGGGCGCGATGCGCGGCATCGGTGTGTTCGCGGATGGCTTCGTCGCCCATCACGCCGGACCAGCGCGTCGCGGCCTGGAAGCTGGCCGCGAGCGGATGCCAGCCGCTCGCCGCGAGGCGCTCCTCGGCTGCGCGCAGCTCGGCGCCAGGGCCGCTGGCGGCATCGCAGAGCAGGGCGCCGCGATCGACCAACGAGGTAAGCCGCGCACGTGCCGCATCGTCATCCGCAAGGGCATCGAGCTCGTGCCAGTCCTGCGCGGAGAGGCGCGCCAGCCAGGCCAGGTCCTCGTGATCCAGCGCGATGCGGCGACCGTGCACTGGACACAGCAGTGCGGCAGTGGGTTCCGCATCCAGCCGGGCGATGCCGCGCAGCAGCGCATCGAAATCCGGCGTCAGCCGGTCGTCCAGCTCGATCAGGCAGGGTCGGCGTTTGCGGATGCGCATGGAAGGCTCGTGCTCGATGGTGCGCGCGAGCCTGCCGCATCGGGCGAGGCGATGTCGAGCCTGGGCGCAGCCGCTTCAGTCCTTCGGATCGCCGACCCGCTTCAGCCCGTCCTCGCCCAGCGCCAGCCAGTCCACGTGCGTGTCCCAGAACACATGCAGCTGCGGCGCCCGGTCGACCTCGCCCTGGAACAGGGCGCGCGCGATGTGCAGCTCGCCGGGCCAGCGCTCGGCGCGGAAGAACATCGGGCTGCCGCAGCGGCTGCAGAAACCGCGCTCGGCGCCGGGGCTGGAGGCGTACCAGGTGAGGTGCTCGCCACCGTCGTCGATCTGCACGCTGGCGGCGCGCAGACCGACCCAGGTCACCACCGGCGCGCCGTGCGCGCGGCGGCACATCGAACAGTGGCAGTGCGCCACCCACAGGCTGGGCGTGGGCGCCCTGAAGGCCACGCCGCCGCAGAGGCAGCTGCCGTGCAGAAGGGTCATGCGCTGCTCCGCTCAGGATCGTGTGGCCCCATTCTCGCCCATCGACAGGCCGATGCAGCGGCGCTCGATGCGGTGCAAATGGATCAGGCCCGCGACCGGCGCCGTGTTCGTGCCCACCAGGCCGCGGCCCGGCGCAGCGGCGAGCGCGGCCGCGGCCGCAGCAGGGCCTCGCCGAACAGCGCTTCGCCGACCGCATCGAACTTGAGCCCGACCGTGGCCACGCGCTCGTCCACCAGGTCCCGTACCACGAGCGTGGCCTGGCCCAGGCGCAGGCGGTCGCCGATCTGCGGTTCGCCTTCGAAGCGCTCGGCGAACAGGTCGGCGGCGGTGCGGGCGGCGTGCCTCTCCGGCACTACGAGGTCGTAGAACGCCGCCAGCTCGCCCAGCGGTACGTCGCCCGCGAGGCGGAACTCGCCGAACACCGCGCGTTCCACCTCCTGCGCGGTCTGCGGTTCGGCGAACAGCCAGTCCAGCCGGTAGACGTTGCCTGGCGGGGCCAGGAAGTAGGCGTAGTCCTGCGCCTGCAGCGCACCGGCCTGCTCGGGCGTCAGCACCGCGCCCTCGCGCACCACCAGGGTCGGACGCGCCCAGGCCGGCGCGCGACCGCCGCGCAGGATCGCGGCCTCGCTCTCGACCCGATAGCCGACCATCTCGAAATCGAGCTGGCCGGGCAGGTCCAGCTCGATGCGGCGGGTGGGCGGGTCGCGCCGCGGCAGCGCCACCCGCAGCCAGCCGGCGGCGGCGCGCAGCGACCAGCCCTGCACCAGCAGCGAGGCCAGCACCACCACGAAGGCCACGTTGAAGTACAGCACCGCATTGTCCAGTCCGGCCAGCATCGGGATCGAGGCCAGGAAGATGCCGACCGCGCCGCGCAGGCCGACCCAGCCGACGAAGGCGATCTCGCGCGGGCGGAATCGGAAGGGCAGCAGGCAGAGCCAGACCGTCAGCGGCCGTGCCACGAACATCAGCACCGCCGCCACGCCCAGCGCGGGCCACAGCACGGCGAGCAGGGACGAGGGCGTGACCAGCAGGCCCAGCACCAGGAACATCACCATCTGCGCCAGCCAGGTCGCGGCGTCCTGCACCGAGACCACGCTGGCGTAGGCGCGCACCGGGCGGTTGCCCACCACCAGGCCGGCCAGATAGACCGCAAGGAAGCCGCTGCCGCCCAGCACGTTGGTGAAGGCGAACACTGCCACCGCGCCGGCCATGGCCAGCACCGGGTGCAGGCCTGCGGGCAGGGCCAGCCGGTTCAGCGCGCCGGCGATGGCGAGTCCGCCCAGCACGCCCAGCAGCAATCCCAGGCCGGCCTGCTGCAGCAGGCGCAGCATCAGGTCGGCTGCGCCGGCTGTGCCCTCGCTGCCGATCCAGCCGACCAGCAGCACGGTGAGGAAGACCGCGACGGGGTCGTTGCTGCCGGACTCGACTTCCAGCGTGGCGCCGACCCTGCGCTGCAGGTGTAGGCCGCCGGCGCGCAGCAGGACATGTCCTTCA
>JANJTY010000520.1 GCA_024710865.1 Lysobacteraceae bacterium
AGCCCTGGGGCCGCAGCGTCAATACCTTCTACGGTCACACCGACCGCATGCCGTCCCTGGCCAGCGTGGATGACCTGCGCGCCCTGCGCGTGGGCGTGGTCGAGGACTATTCCTACGGCGATGCCGTCGACGCCATCCTCACTGCCGAGGGTGCCAACGTGCTGCGCGTCGCCGCCAGCCGGCGAGCCTTCCCGCTGCTGGTGATGCGCCTCGCCACCAAGCAGGTCGACGTCATCATCGAGGACCTCAACGTCGCCACCGCCGGCCTCGCCGAGATCGACATGGCCGAGAGCATCAAGGCGGTCGAGGTCGATTTCATGGAGCCCGACGACCTGTTCGTCGCCTGCACGCCGAACGCGCGCGGGCAGGGCTACATCGCCCTGTTCGATGCGGGGATGGCGAAGGCGCGCGCCGAGGGCAAACTGGCCGAGATCCTGACGAAGTACGAACTGGACGACTGGATGACGGTCGAGTAGCGCGCAGCCAGTCGAAGCGGTCTCAGCCGCCGAGGCGGAAGTCGAAGACGCGCCGGCCGACGACCTCCCGGCCGGTCGCCTCGAAGCGCCAGCGCTGGATGGCGCCCAGCGCCTCGCGGTCGAACACACCCGCGGGTTCGCTGCGCAGGATGCGGGCATCGGCCACGCTGCCGTCGGCACGCACGGTGAATTCGACCTCGACCAGGCCCTCGATGCGCCGTCGCTGCGCCTGTGGCGGGTAGCGCGCCGCGACCTGGGCCAGCACCGGCGGCAGCGCCGCGGTCGCCGGCGTGGGTGGAGTCGGTTGGTGGGCCGGCACGGCTGGAGCGGGCCCCGGGGCCGCGGGCTTGGCCGGCTCGCTGGCGGCAAGCGCGGGCGACGCCGGGGACCGTGTGGGAGGCTGGACGCTGCGCGGGGCCGCTTCGGCGGGTGCGTCCGCCGCGACCGGCGACGCCGCGACGGACTCCGCCGCCAGCGCGGCGCGCCGCTCGTCGGCGTCGATCCGTGCGGCTTCGGCCAGTTCCCGACGCGCGCGCTCCGCCTCCAGTTGCTCGCCCAGGCGACGCAACGCAGGGTGGGACGGATCCGCTCGCCGAAACAGGGCGAGCAGGCGTTCGGTCTCGGCCACGTCGCCTGCGGCCAGGCGCTGCTCCAGGCCGATGAGCACGAAGGGCAGGATGTCCACCAGGCCCTGCCGCGCGCGCGCATCGTCCGGCCGCGCCTCGGTCACGCGCAGCAGAAGCTCCAGTGCGTTGTCGCCCGGCGGAGCGAACATCCGATCCGCGGCGAGTGCCGCATTGGCCGCGTCGATCAGGGCGTCGAGGTCGTCTGCGTCGGTCGGCCCAGCGTGGGTCTGCGCGGACAGCGACGCACCAGCCGGTTCCGCTGGTGTGTCTTGCCCCGGCACCTGCGGAGCCTGGGGTGCACCGCAGGCCGCAAGCCCGAGCAGGAGGGCGAGGATGAACAGCAAGCGTCGCTCAGGCGTACGGTGCATGGCCGCCGATTCCCGTAGGTGCAGTCACTCCATCCTCGCCACCTCCGATGACGAATCCGCGACAGGAACCACGCGGGCAGATCGACCCGCGATCGCGGTCTCGTTTCGCGCGTCTTGCGCGACGTCCTCCGCGCTGGCCACACTGGCCCCATCCCGCTTTGCGTGCCGCCCATGCCCATCTCGCCCGAGTACCCCCGCGACCTGCGCGGCTACGGCCGCCATCCACCGCACCCGCACTGGCCAGGGCAGGCGCGCATCGCCCTGCAGTTCGTGCTCAACGTGGAGGAAGGCGGCGAGAACTGCGTGCTGCATGGTGATCCGGGCAGCGAGCAGTTCCTCTCCGAGATCATCGGCGCGGCGAGCTACCCGGCCCGCCACCTCAGCATGGAGTCGATCTACGAATACGGATCGCGCGTCGGTGCCTGGCGCATCCTGCGCGAGTTCGAGCGCCGCAGCCTGCTGCTGACGGTGTTCGGCGTGGCGATGGCCATGCAGCGCACGCCGGAGCTCACCGCCGCCTGCGTCGAGCTCGGTCACGAGATCGCCAGCCACGGCCTGCGCTGGATCCATTACCAGAACGTGCCCGAGTCGGTCGAGCGCGAACACCTCGCGCAGGCCGTGCTGCTCCACACAGCGCTGACCGGATCGCCGCCGCTGGGCTGGTACACGGGGCGCGACAGCCCCAACACGCGACGCCTGGTGGTCGAGCACGGCGGCTTCGAGTACGACGCCGACTACTACGGCGACGAGCTGCCGTTCTGGACCCAGGTTGCGTGCAGCGACGGGCGGATGCGTCCCCACCTGGTCGTGCCCTACACGCTCGACGCCAACGACATGCGCTTCGCCACGCCGCAGGGCTTCAACACCGCCGGGCACTTCTTCGAGTACCTGCGGGACTCGTTCGACGTGCTCTACGCGGAGGGCGCGGACGCACCGCGAATGCTCTCGGTCGGCATGCACGCGCGCCTGCTTGGCCGCCCCGGCCGCTTCTCGGCCCTGCAGCGCTTCCTCGACCACGTCGCCCGGCACGAGCGCGTATGGATCTGCCGCCGCATCGACATCGCGCGGCACTGGAAGGCGCGGTTCCCCGCGCCGAGCTGACGCGCGCGGCCGCTCAGCCCTTGCGCGGCCGCTTCCAGCCCGGCAGCGTGACCTGCTTGGCGCGGGTCAGGGTGAGTTCGCCCACGGGCGCGTCCTTGGTGATCACCGAGCCGGCGCCAATGGTGGCGTCCTCGCCGATCCGCACCGGCGCCACCAGCGCGCTGTTCGAGCCGATGAAGGCACCGGCGCCGATCTCCGTGCGGTGCTTGTTCACCCCGTCGTAGTTGCAGGTGATGGTGCCGGCGCCGATGTTGGCGCGCGCGCCGACGCTGGCGTCGCCAAGGTAGGCCAGATGATTCGCCTTGGCGCCCTCGCCCAGCACCGCGTTCTTCATCTCGACGAAGTTGCCGACGTGGGCGCCGGCTTCCAGCACCGCGCCCGGGCGCAGACGCGCGAAGGGGCCGATCACGCAGGGCCCGTGCGTGACCACGCCATCGAGGTCGCAGTGCGCGCGCACTTCGGTACCGGCGGCGAGACGGGCATTGCGGATGCGGCAGAAGGGCCCGATTCGAACGCCATCGCCGAGCTCGACCTCGCCCTCGAAGATCGTATCGATGTCGATCTCGACATCGCGCCCGCAGCGCAAGCCGCCGCGCAGATCGAAGCGCGCCGGATCGAGCAGGCGCACGCCGGACAGCGCCAGCGCGCGCGCGGCGCGGCGCTGGTAGTGGCGTTCGAGCTCGGCCAGCTGCCAGGGATCGTTGGCGCCGAAGGCCTCGACCGGATCGGCGCAGGGCATGGCGTGGGCGGCGTGCCTTTCGGCCGCGGCCAGGGCGAACACGTCGGTCAGGTAGAACTCGCCCTGCGCGTTGTCGGCGCGCACGGCGTCGAGCCAGCGGCGCAGCTCGGCCGCGTGCGCCGCGAGGATGCCGGTGTTGACCACGCGCAGCGCGCGCTGGGCGGCGCTCGCATCGCGCTCCTCGACTACCGCCGCGACCCGATGCTCGGCGTCAAACACGAGTCGCCCATAGCCGGTCGGGTCGTCCAGCTCGGCGCTGAGCACGGTGAGCCCGCCGTCGCGCCCGGGCAGGAGCGGCATCAGGGTGCCCGGCTGGATCAGCGGCACGTCGCCATACAGCACCAGCACGCGCGCCTCGTCGGGGATCGCCGGCAGCGCCTGCGCCACCGCATGGCCCGTGCCGAGCTGGCGCGCCTGCGCGGCCCAGACAAGATCGCCCTGCCCGGCGAAGGCCGCGCGCACCGCCTCGCCGCCGTGCCCGTAGACCACGTGGATGGCCACCGGCGCCAGCGCCCGTGCCGCCTCGACCACGTGCGCCAGCATCGGCCGGCCCGCGATCGGCTGAAGCACCTTGGGCAGGGCCGACTTCATCCGCTTGCCCTCGCCGGCGGCGAGGATGACGACGTGCAGGGGCTGGGTCATGAAGGGAACGCCGACTGGTGGAGTGACGAAGGCGTCAGTTTAGTGCGTGGCTCTCTTGATGGCTTCCAGGTAGGGACGAGATGCGCGTCGGCAGCGCGCGAGCGCCTGGCCCAACTCTCCCCGTGCCGGATCCTCCGCCCGTCGGGAGTTGGCTGAGGCTCCCAGTGCGGAACCGGGTACCTTCACCTGCGCTCTGCGCGTGGCAAGACTTGCCCCTCACCCCCACCCCGCTCCCGTCGGGAGAGGGGCGCCGAGCGTGCTCCGGAGCAACGCTCCTGGACGAATCCCGAAGCACCAATCCCGAACCCCGGCTTTGAAAAACAAACGCCGGCGCGAGGCCGGCGTTCGTCACTGACAGCCTGTGGCGACGATCAGTGCTTGAGGTTCTTGCGCAGCCGCTCCAGCGCCTGCAGCTGGGCCATGGCCTGGGCCAGCTGGGCCTGGGCCTCGGCGATCTCCATCGCGTCGCTGCGGTTGGCGATCGCGCGCTCGGCCTCTTCCTTGGCCTTCTTGACCGCGGCCTCGTCCAGGTCCTTGGCGCGGATGGCGGTGTCGGTCAGCACGGTGACGACCTGCGGCTGCACCTCGAGGATGCCGCCGGAGACGTAGAAGAACTGCTCCTCGCCGCCGTCCAGCACCACGCGCACCTGGCCGGGCCTGAGGCGGGTGATCAGCGGCGCATGGCGCGGCGCGATGCCGAGCTCGCCCATCTCGCCGGTGGCCACCACCAGGCTGACGTCGCCGGAGAAGATCTCCTCCTCGGCGCTCACGATGTCGCAACGGATGGTGCTCATGGTTTCCTCGCTTCGCTCGGAACGGGATTCGGGAGTCGGGATTCGGGATTCGCAAAAGCCGAGGCGATTGCGTTCCGCGGGTACCTGCTTCTACGAATCCCGAATCTCCAATCCCGAATCCCGGCCTTAGGCGGCCACGCCCATCTTCTTGGCCTTCTCGAAGGCCTCGTCGATGCCGCCGACCATGTAGAAGGCCTGCTCGGGCAGGTGGTCGCACTCGCCGTCCACGATCATCTTGAAGCCGCGGATGGTTTCCTTGAGCGTGACGTACTTGCCCTTGGCGCCGGTGAAGACTTCCGCCACGGTGAAGGGCTGGGAGAAGAAGCGCTCGACCTTGCGCGCGCGCGCCACGACCTGCTTGTCCTCTTCCGACAGCTCATCCATGCCGAGGATGGCGATGATGTCCTTCAGCTCCTTGTAGCGCTGCAGGGTGGACTGCACGCGACGGGCGGTGTCGTAGTGCTCGTTGCCAATCACGTTCGGGTCGAGCTGGCGGCTGGTCGAGTCCAGCGGGTCCACGGCCGGGTAGATGCCGAGCGACGCGATGTTGCGGCTCAGCACGACGGTGGCGTCGAGGTGGGCGAAGGTGGTCGCCGGCGAGGGGTCGGTCAGGTCGTCCGCGGGCACGTACACGGCCTGGATCGAGGTGATCGAACCGGTCTTGGTCGAGGTGATGCGTTCCTGCAGCACGCCCATTTCCTCGGCCAGGGTCGGCTGATAGCCCACCGCCGACGGCATGCGGCCGAGCAACGCGGACACCTCGGTGCCGGCCAGGGTGTAGCGGTAGATGTTGTCGACGAAGAGCAGCACGTCGCGGCCTTCGTCTCGGAAGTACTCGGCCATGGTCAGGCCGGTCAGCGCGACGCGCAGGCGGTTGCCCGGCGGCTCGTTCATCTGGCCGTAGACCATCGCCACCTTCGACTTCTCGGGCTCCTTGACGTTGACCACGCCCGACTCCTGCATCTCGTGGTAGAAGTCGTTGCCCTCGCGGGTGCGCTCGCCCACACCAGCGAACACCGACAGACCGGAATGCTCGGTCGCGATGTTGTTGATCAGCTCCATCATGTTGACGGTCTTGCCGACACCGGCGCCGCCGAACAGGCCGACCTTGCCGCCCTTGGCGAAGGGGCACATGAGGTCGATGACCTTGATGCCGGTTTCCAGCAGCTCGGTGGTCGAGGCCTGGTCTTCGTAGCTCGGGGCGGAGCGGTGGATCTCCCAGCTGCTGTCGGCCTTGACCGGGCCGCACTCGTCGATCGGGCGACCCAGCACGTCCATGATGCGGCCGAGGGTGCCGAGGCCGACCGGCACCGAAATGGCCTTGCCGGTGTTCGTGGCGATGAGGTTGCGCTTCAAGCCGTCGGTGGAGCCGAGGGCGATGGTGCGCACGATGCCGTCGCCGAGCTGCTGCTGCACCTCGAGCGTGATCTCGGTGCCGTCGACCTTCAGCGCGTCGTACACCTTCGGCACTTCCGCGCGCGGAAACTCCACGTCGACAACCGCGCCGATGATCTGAACGATCTTGCCCTGACTCATTGTTCTTGCTCCGGTTAGCTATCTGGTTCGCTGGCCGCGTGCGGCCATCTGTACGCTATTCGGGAATCGGGATTCGGGATTCGGGATTCGCTTGAAGCGCGGCTGGCGCTGCTGTTGCGAATCCCGAATCCCGTCTCCCGAATCCCGGCCGCCGTCGTCAGACGGCGGCGGCACCACCCACGATCTCCGAGATCTCCTGGGTGATGGCGGCCTGGCGGGCCTTGTTGTAGATCAGGTTCAGTGTGCCGATCAGCTTGCTGGCGTTGTCCGACGCGGCCTTCATGGCGACCATGCGCGCGGCGTGCTCGGAGGCGAGGTTTTCCAGCACGGCCTGGTAGACCAGCGA
>JANJTY010000690.1 GCA_024710865.1 Lysobacteraceae bacterium
CTCCGGTCCCTCAAGAGCACCCCACCCCGACCCTCCCCTTCGCCTGCGGCGAAAGGGAGGGGGAAGAGACCGCCGGCACGCTGAGGCGCTTCCAGCGAGTCTGGTTACGCGCCGTGACGTCGCCGTCGACCGAACGGTAAACGGGTCAGCGCGGGCCGCGAGCGCCTGCCCGCTCCGCGACAGCGGAACGCCAGCAGCGTGCCAAACGCGCTTACGAATCACCAATCACCAATCACCAATCACCAATCACCAATCCCGAATCCCAAATCCCGAATCCCGAATCCCGGCCTCAGATGATCCGCAACGTGATCGCCTTCAGCACCGCCCGGGTGCGGTCGCGCGTATCGAGCTTGGCCAGGATCTCGGACACATAGTTCTTCACCGTGCCCTCGGCCAGGTGCAGCGAACGCGCGATCTCCTTGTTGGAGTAGCCGCCCGCCAGCAGCCGCAGGATCGCGACCTCGCGTTCGCCGAAGGTGTCGAGCGGCTCGCGCCGATCATGGAAGGCGTAGCGCTCGCGCACCGGATCGGTGCTGACCGGCTGCAGCAGGCCGCGCCCTTGCGCCGCGCCGACGATGGCCTCGCGCAGGTCCTCGGGCGAGGCGTCCTTGAGCAGGAAGCCCTGCGCACCGGCCTCCACCGCGCGCAGCAGCAGGTCGCTCTCGTCGAAGGTGGTGAGCAGGATCACCGGCAGCGCCGAGCCGCGCGCGCGCAGCGCGCGCACCAGGCCGATGCCGTCGAGGCGCGGCATGCGCACGTCCGAGACCACCACGTCGATGCTGGATTCGTCCAGCGCATCGAGCAGGGCCTGTCCATCGCCGGCCTCCAGCACCACGTCGATGCCGAGATCGCGCAGCACCGCCTTCAGGCCCTCGCGCACCAGGGCCTGGTCGTCGGCCAGGGCGATGCGGGTCGATTCGTTCATGCCTCGGTCTCCTGCGGCAGGGTCGCCGTCACCTTCAGTCCGCCGTGCGGCGAGTTCGCCAGCACCAGCTCGCCGCCGAGCGCCACCAGGCGCTCACGCATGCCGCGCAGGCCATTGCCCGGCGTCGGCGGCCACTGCACGCGGCCGTCGTCCTCCACGGTCAGGCGCAGACCCTCGGGCTGGCGCGCCAGGTGCAGCCAGGCCCGGTGTGCGCCGCTGTGGCGGGCGGCATTGGTCAGGGCTTCCTGCGCCACCCGCAGCAGGGCTTCGGCCCGGGCCGCGTCAGGCGCGCGCGCGCCCTCGTCGACCTGCACCTGCACGCGCGGGCGCGGCAGCGGCGCGGCGAGCTGGCGGAGCGCATCCCCAAGATCGAGGCCATCGTGTCGGCGCAGCTCGCGCACCACCGCGCGCAGGTCATCGAGCAGTTCGTCCGCCAGGCGGGTCGAGGTCTGCAGTGCGGCGTTGCCATCGAGGGCCGGCTCGCGCTGCAGCTGCCGCAGGTTGAGCTTGAGCGCGGTCAGCTTGTGTCCGGCCACGTCGTGCAGCTCGCGCGAGAGGCGCAGGCGCTCGGAGTCGCGCGCCGATTCGGCCAGCAGCGAGCGCGTCGCGAGCAGGTCGGCATTGACCGCGCGCAGCGCCTCGCTCGCGGCCTCGGCCTGCCTGGCGTAACGCATCAGAAGGGCGGCGAAGGCCTGGAAGGCCGCGAAGGCCGACACGCTGGTGCCGACCCAGGCCCAGCCCGCCTGCCACTGCCAGCGCATGATCGCGGCGACCGCGAGGTTGACCCCGACCAGGGCCAGCAGCAGCGGCAGGCCCGGCAGGCGCGCGGAGAGCATGGCGGCGAAGAGGACCAGAAGGATCGGCGCGGTGCCGCTGCCGACGCCGAGCCAGAGCAGGCCGAGAGCGCAGCCAAGCTGCACCATCAGGGCGAGGTCGAAGCGCGGGCGCGGCCGGGTGTCCTCGCAGCGGAGCGCGACGACGAAGGCGGCAAGGAAGCCCAGCATCAGCAGGCGGGCCGGCAGCAACGCATCCGGGTCCTGCCGCGCCAGACTGGCGCTGGTGCCGACCCACACCGCGACCCAGGCCATGTAGGCGGCCAGCGCCAGCGGGTCGAACAGGCCGGAGGTCCACTGGCGGATGCGTTCGAACATGCCGGCAGGATCGTTGCCGGCCGATGCCGGCGCAAGGGCTCGCGGCGAGGTGGTGACTTCCGGCACCCGCGCGGCGGTTGGAATCAGCCCGGGCGCGGCAGCAGGAAGCGCTCGTCGCGGTAACGCAGCACGCTGCCCTCGCGACGGATCTCGATCAACCAAAGTTCGCGCCCCAGCACATCGCCTTCGCCCACGCGGCGACCATCGATGATGGTGAAGCGCCGCGCCGGATCGGCGTCGAACACATGCATGCTGACCTTGAGCGGCGGCAGGTCCGCGCGCAAGGCCGGCGCCAGCGCGCGCAGTTCGGGCAGGCGTTCCGCCGCAACCGCCGCCTCGGCACCGGCCATGGGCGGCGCGGCCGACCCTGCGGCCACGGGCGACTGCAGTCGTACGGGCGCTGCGGGCGGCCCGGCGCGGGCCGACGGGACGGATGCCGGTGCCTGCTGGGCGCGCAGCAGGGCTTCTGCCGCTTCCACCGACATGGCCTGCGACTCGCGCTCCGTGGTGGCCGCATCGGAGCCCGGCACGGGCGGCACGCGCAGCGCCGGCGCCGGCGCCGGCCGGGCCCCTGCCACGGTGCGCGTGTCCTGGGTCGCCGGAGGGGGCACGGCGACGGCGCGCGCGGGCGCCGCCTCGACCTCCGCCGACGGAGGCGCGACGC